>JBKJMP010000249.1:0-5676 GCA_046596395.1 Gemmatimonadaceae bacterium | reverse complement strand
ATCTGCCTTGGACATCCGCATCGCCAGGCGCGCGCGCAACGAATTGGAGAAGGCCATCCAGCGGGCGTTGTTCCCCGCGTAGATCGGGTCCGCCCCAGCCAGTCCACCGTCGCTCGCCGGCGCCGCATTCATGCTGGTCGTGGCTGCCGTGAGCGTGGCCAACACCCCGTAATAGATGTCCTTCTGCATGTCGTACTTCGGCCGCGTGGAACCGCCCACGACGTCACCCTTGAGGGCTTCGCTGTAGGGGATGTCGCCGAAGAGGTCCGTGAGGTTCTGGAACTGCCACGACTGCATCACGCGCGCCGGACCAGTCGTCCGCGGCGATTTGCCCTCGGCGCCAATGCCGGCGACTTTCTCGAGATCCTCGAGCGATCCGATGTACGGATTGGCGAACTGCGCGTCGATGTTGCCGGGGCGGAGGTGCCCACGGTCCTCATCGACGTACTGGACCTGCGCGAGGTGCTGCGCGAACAGGCTCGTGCCGGACAGTCCCGTTGCGCCGCCGTTGCCCGCGAACTGCTGCACCGCGCTGATGGTCGCCTGGGTGAACAGCGCGCCCGCCGGAGCGGTCGTGGGGTTGTTGGGGTTGTCGTTCAGTGCGGTCAGGTCGGTCTCGCAGGCCGCGGTGGCCAGCGCAACAGCGCCGACCATCGCGAGCGAGAGCGTTCTATTCACTCGCATGGATGCTCTCTTGGTGGTCATCACGGGGTCACCGTGAGGTTGATGCCGAACGAGCGCGTGGTGGGCATGGAGCCCATCTCGAAACCCTGTCCCGCATTGCCGCTGTTGGCCGCGTTCTCTGGATCGTAATTCGGGTAGTCCGTCCACGTGAGGAGGTTCCGGCCAACGAGGGCGAGGTTCATCTGGTTCAGGCGGAGCGAGCTGATGAGGCGGGACGGAACTTCCCAGCTCAGGCGCACTTCGCGCAGCTTCACGAAGCCGGAGTTGTAGATGTACCCCTCGGTGATCGGATAGATGCTGTGCCAGTAGTCTTCCGTCGTCACGTTCGTGGTGTTCGGCTGGCCCGTCGCCTGGTTGATGCCCTGCACCACGAGGCCCGGCTTGTCCCAATCGACTTCGCGGCCTGCGAGCGTGTGGTCGAGAATGCCCGCGTAGCTGCCCCACATGTTACCGACCGAGAACGTCTCGCCACCGACGCGTGCGTCGAGCAGCGTGTTCAGCGCCACGTTCTTGTAGCGGAACTCGTTCGACCAGCCGCCAACCCAGTCCGGATTCACGTTGCCGAGCACCTTGTTGGCCGCCGCGCGCTGCGGGAAGCCGCCGGCGAGCAGGAGCTGGCCCGTGGCGGAATCGCGCCTGAACGCCGGTCCAAAGAGCTGGCCGTATGGCTCACCGACACGCGCCTGGAGTTGCGTGCCCCACGTGCCGCCCGGGATCGTGATGAACGGCAGTCCGTCGGCCAGCTCGTCCACGCGGCTCTTGTTCTTGTTGTAGTTGAGCGTGGTGGTCCACTGGAAGCCGTTCGCCATGCGGATCGGGCGAGCGGTGAGGCTCATCTCGAAGCCGCGATTGCTGATCTGGCCCGCATTGATGATCGTGGAGCTGAAGCCGGTCGCCGGGGCGATCGACAGCGGCAGGATCTGGTTGCGCGACGCCTTGTAGTAGTAGGTCGCGTCAACCGTGATGCGATCGTCGAACATCGCGAACTCGACACCGCCTTCCGTGCCGGTCGTCTGCTCGGGCTTGAGCGCCGAGTTCGCCGACTGGTTGTTCAGCGTGTAGAGTGCGGCGCCGTTGAACTTGGCGGAGCTTCCGTTGAACAGCGTCTGCAGCTGGTAGGCGCCGGCATCCGCACCCACGCGCGTCCAGCCGCCGCGGAGCTTGAGGTAGTTCAGCACGCCGTTGCTCGTGATGGCCGGTACGAGGTCCGACAGGATCAGCGAGGAGCTGACCGAGGGATAAAAGTACGACGCATTCTCCTTCGGCAACGTGGATGACCAGTCGTTGCGGCCCGTGACTTCCACCGTCCACACCTTGTTCAACGTCGCGACCGCCGACCCGTAGGCCGAGTTGATCGCCGAGTGGAACTCCGCGTTCGTGAACGTCGGCGCGATGCCGGCGTTGGACAGGTTGTAGATCTCCGGCACCAGGATGCCGGTTGTGCCGAACGACGCATTGTACTGGTCGTTGCGGCGGCGGTTGCCACCGAAGTTCGCCGTCAGGTCCAGCCTGTTCGTGCTCTTGCGCGCCGTGAGCAGGCCCTCGACGTTCACTTCGCGCGCGCGAATCGATGCGTTGTTGAAGCCGCCGTTGAACGACGCACTGGCGCGATCGATGTTGCCCGCCGCGAACTGCTCTTCCGTGGTATGCCGGAACGAGTCACCACCACCACGCACGAGGCCCGTGAGCCACGGCAGGAACTGGTACTCGGCCGTCATCTGCGCGATCACGCGATCGCGGGAATCCGGCGCCGGGTTTTCGAACTGCTGCCAGTACGGGTTGCGGTGATAGTTGTCGTTCCAGTTGTACAGGCTGCCCGGCGCGAAGCCGTAGGGGCTGTTGTCGTCGTTGTAGTACTTGTTGCGCAGCTGGTCCACGTCAACCTGACGGCCAAACCAGGTGAACGACATCAGCGGGTTGCCTTCCGTGTACCCGTTCTCCGGGCGGTTCAGGCCGCTGTTCTGTGTGTACTGCACGTTGCCGGAGAGGTTGAGCTTCTCCTTCACCGTCGCATTGGCCGAGAGCGAGCCTCCGAGCTTGCTGAGCGAGGAATTCGGCACGATGCCGCGGATGTCGTCCTTCGTCAGCGAGAGGCGCGCGCCACCGGCGTCACCGCTCGTCGAGACGTTGATGTTGTTCGATAGCGTGCTTCCCGTGCGGAAGTAGTTCTTGACGTTGTCCGGGTGCGCGATCCAGGGCTGCGCCTTGCCATGGAACTGGTCGATCGGGCGGCCGTCGAGCTTGGGGCCCCAGGACTCGTCCGCGCCGTCATTCACGCCGCTGCCGGCGCCGTCCACGTACTGGAACTCGCCGCCGAAGCCCTGGCCATAGAGGTTCTGGTAGCTCGGCAGCAGCGACGGCTGGTCGGCCGTGGCGCGGCTGGTGAAGCTGAACTTCGTGCCGCGGTCCATCGAGCGGGCGTTCTTCGTCGTGATGACGATGGCGCCGTTCGACGCACGCGAGCCGTACAGCGCGGCGGCGTTGGGGCCCTTGAGCACCGTGACCGACGCGATGTCGTCCTGATTGAGGTCGGCGATGGCGCTCCCGTAGTCGCGCGCCCCCGACGTTGCGCCGCTCCCCGACCCGGACGCGGACGCATTGGAGAAATTCGCATTCGACACCGGAATGCCGTCCACGATGAACAGCGGCTGGTTCTGGCCGAGGATCGAGCCGGCGCCGCGGATGACGATGCGCGCTGAACCGCCCATGTTGCCGCTCTGCGCGATCTGCACGCCGGCGACCTTGCCCGACATCGAGTTGATCAGGCTGGGCGTCTGCGTGCGCGTCAGCTCGTCGCCGGTGAGCTGCTGCTGCGACGTGCCGAGGGTGGCCTTCTCACGCTGCTGGCTGAGGGCCGAAACGACCACTTCGCTGAGCTGCGTGGCCTGCGGGGTGAGCGTCCAGTCCATCGTGATGCGCGTGCCGTTCAGCGTCACGGGCTGGCGCATCATGCGGAAGCCAATCAACCGGGCGGTCAGGTTCGCCGCACCAGTGCGCGTCGCGGGAACCGTGAGGGTGTAGCTGCCGTCCGTGCCGGCGACCGTGCCATACTGCGTCGCCTCGACGAGCACGGTCGCGCCAGCAACGGGAGCTCCCGTGGTTGACATCACGCGACCGGTGATGATCGTCGGACTCTGCGCTGATGCGCTGGACGAACCGCCCGCCACTAGGGCGAAGGCGATCGCACCCGCGAATAGCGAGCGAGACAAGCGGTGTAACATTTCCGAACCTCTCAGGATTGGGGATTGTGCGCTTCTGCACTGCGTTACGACTCGACGGTGACCCGAATATCTAGAGGGGAAAAGCGAAGATGTCGCCGGAACCGCTCCCGTTACCGGGACCGGGACCATGCGGAGCCCCGTCGAGGGGATCGAGGTACTTAGCCCGGCTTGTTCCGGGCGTCAATGGGTGTCCCGGACCGTCCGGGACGTACCACCCGCGTCGGCGATCCGGCTGCCGAACTGTGCAAGCACTGGGGACTGGTGATTCCGTGTCACTGGAGACAATACTCCTGCTCCCGACCTGAATCGTGGCTCCCAGCGCCTGCGTGGGAGGGCACGCAACTACTCCTGCCAACATTCACCCTCCCTATGATGCAGTCGTCACAACCGGTTCCTGCCAGCGGCCTGGACGCAAAGACGCTGCTCCTCGGCGCCCTCGGCGTCATTACCCTCTTCTACATCGTCGTCCTCGTCCGAGGCCTCAGGGCGGCCAGCGCGAGCTCGACAGAGCCGGGTGCGCCCACTCCCGGCGGACTCGCCACTGGGTTCGTCACCAACTTCTTCGACACGCTGGGGATCGGGTCATTCGCCACCACCACGGCCATCTTTCGGCAGTGGCGCATGGTGCCCGACGAACGCATTCCCGGCACCCTGAACATCGGCCACACGCTCCCCACGATCGCTCAGGCCGTCATCTACACGAAGCTCGTGCCGGTCGACTCCACGACCTTGATTCTCATGATCCTGGCCGCCGTCCTCGGATCGTGGCTCGGCGCAGGCATCGTCGCGGGATGGTCGCGCCAGAAGGTGCAGGTCGGCATGGGCATCGCCCTCCTCGCCGCAGCGTCCCTCATGCTCGCCGCGCAGCTCAAGCTTGTTCCCGCCGGCGGCGAGCTCCTCAAGCTCGAGGGCACGTCCCTCATCATCGGACTGGTTGGCAACTTCTTCCTCGGCTCCCTCATGACGATGGGCATCGGCCTCTATGGCCCGTGCTTGATCCTCATCAGCATGCTCGGCATGAACCCCACCGCCGCCTTCCCGATCATGATGGGGTCCTGCGCGTTCCTGATGCCAATCGCCACCGCGCGGTTCATCAAGGCGGGCGCGTTCAACCGCCGCGCGGTACTCGGGCTGCTGGCCGGCGGCGTGCCCGCGGTGCTGATCGCGGCCTTCATCGTCAAGACGCTTCCGCTCTCCGCGGTGCGGTGGCTCGTCGTCATCGTCGTGCTCTACACGGCGGTCACCATGCTGTACGCCGCGGCCAAGGAGAAGGACCAGGTGCCCGGCCCGTCGGGACAGCCCGGCACGGTAACGGAATGAGGGTGCGGGTTGCGGTGCTGGCGCTCCTGGTTGGGGCGCCGGCGACTGCGCAGGAGCACTACCAGGCGGAACAGACGACCCACGGGCGGCGCGCCTCCGCCCCCCTCGTGGCGAGCTTCGATGGACTCGGCGTGGGCTTCAAGGGCCCGCACGGAAGCGCGAACCTGCGCAACCCGTCGGACAACACGCTCGCTGTCGGCCCCGACCACATCGTGCAGATCGTCAACACGCGCATGGCGATCTTCTCGAAGAAGGGCAAGCGCTACGCAACTACCGGTCAAGTCCTGCATGGCGCCGTCGAGACGCGCACGGTGTTCAAGGACTTTGGCGGTCCGTGCGAGGAGCGCAACAACGGGGACGCCGTGGTGCGGTACGACCAGCTCGCCGACCGCTGGCTGATCGTGATGCCGATCTTCTCGCGCGTACCGAAGCGCGCTGATGAGCCGCGCAC
>JBKJMP010000219.1:0-5552 GCA_046596395.1 Gemmatimonadaceae bacterium | reverse complement strand
GCGCCCGCTTGTCCTCGTGGTGCACGGCCGCGGGCACCAGGCCCGAGATACCGCCGACCTGCATCGCGATGCCGTACGCGCCCTCCGCGCGGGCTCCGCAGCCCTCACGGGCGATTCGCTCATCACAAACGACGACGTCCGCCTCGTGTGGTATGCGGACGTCCTCGACGCGCGTTCGGGATTCTCCACGGATTCCACGACGTGCGCGGCGAGCAGCGGCGCGGAGGCATCCAGCACCAGCGTGTTCTCGATGCTCGCCATGCTGGCCGGCGTGCTCGTCGAGGCGAATGCGGCCGAGCAGGAGAAGCAGGGAGGGGAAAGCCTCCGGGGCTTTGCCGGCGATCTCCGCTATCTCGGCGACACGCGAACGCGCTGCGCCGCCGAGTCGCGCCTCGCCGCTGCGCTCGCGCGCGCGAACGCCGAACGTCGCCCGGTGATCGTCGTCGCGCACAGCCTCGGTGCGCTCGTGTCGTGGGGACACTTCCAGCGTCGCGCGTCCGAGAAAGCCGGGGATCTTCCCGAGATTCGCCGCCTCGTCACTCTCGGCTCACCGCTGGGCTCACCGGGGATCCGCGAGTTGGTCTTCGGCGACGCGAGGTCGAGCGTACGGTTGCCGCGCTCCGTGCGCTCGTGGGTCAATGTCGTCAATGAGGATGACCCGTTCGCGGTGCGCGTCCTGATGGATGGCGGCGTGCATCCGGCGTCGGCAGCGTACGTGGTGGACCTGATCACCGAGCGTGGTGCTGAGAACCCGCATGAGATGCGTGGCTACCTCCGCGATCGCGCGACGGCGCGGGCGATCATGGAGAGTTGGTGCGACGCGTACGAGGGGAAGCCACGGGGCGTGGCGAAGGCCTGCGGATCGATGGCGAGCCGCTGAGCCTTCAGCGCGAGCGCGAGCCTCGGGGAATGAGCAAGTCAGAGCTCGGGCTGCAGCTCGAGCTCACGCTCGAGCGCGAGGGTGCTCAAAGCTGGAGGCTTCGCGCTCGAGCTCAAGCTCTTAGCTGAAGCAATACGCACTCCGACGCTAGAGTCCGAGCGCGTATTGGGCCGATGCCGAACCGCGCCCGGCTCTCGGGATGAACGGCCCCACCACGCTGTGCTGCATCGCGACGCTCGTCGTCCCGCGAAACTTCGTCCGCTTGAGCATCTCCGCCATCGTTCGCACGGCGAGCCCACGGTCGTTGCACTGCGCGCTCAGGTGAGCCAGTACCACGTGCGCGAGGTTCGCGTTCACACTGTCGCGCGCGAGCTCGGCACACCGTCGGTTCGACAGGTGGCCAACCCGCGACGAGATGCGCGACCGCACGGACGGCGGGTACGGCCCGTACGCCAGCATCCCATCATCGTGGTTCGACTCGAGCACCAGGATGTCTGCGTCTCGGCACATCTTCCGCACGCTGTCGCTCGCGTGACCCACATCCGTGCAGACGACTGCACTCGCGCCCGTGGTGTCCGAGGTCGCGCGCACACCAATCGGGCTCGCCGCGTCGTGCGGTGTCGCATACGTGGTGACGGTCATGTTCGGCAACGCGACGCTCCCGCCAACCGGCACCGCGACGCAGTTGGCCTCTTGCAGCTCCGGACATGCTGCCATCGTCCCCGGGCTCGCGAACAGCGACCATCCCCACCGCTTTGCACTCGACGCCGCGCCGCGCACATGATCACCGTGCTCGTGCGTCACGATGCAGGCGTCGATCGACGCGGGCGCGATGCCGATGGCCCGGAGGCGCATCGCGAGCGTGCGGCGCGCGAACCCGGCATCCACCAGCAGCCGCGTCTCGCCACACTCGATGAGCGCCGCATTCCCCTCACTCCCGCTGCCAAGCACCCAGACCTTCATTCGGATGCCGTCCAGCGCGCGCCGTAGGACGCGCTGAGCTGCGCCCGCGCACCGTCGCCGAGCGTCACGTGACGCCGCCTCATCATGCGCTCGGCAACGTCGAGGAACTTGTCGAGCCGGTACTCGGTGAATGCGCCCGCCTCACCCCACGAGAAGGGCGTGACGACCTTGGGTGGCATGACAGCACCGAACACGTTCGCGCCCGCACCCAGCACCGTTCCCGTGGTGAGCTTGAGGCCGATGCCCGTCTTCGCATGGTCGCCGAAGAGCGTGCCCAGGAACTGAAGTCCCGTCTCGCGAATGCCATCTGGCGTCCAGAGCTGCACCGTGCCGTACGTGTTCTTGAGGTTGCTCGTGATCGTGCCAGCGCCGAGGTTCACCCAGCGTCCCAGGATCGAGTGGCCGACGAATCCGTCGTGCCCCTTGTTCGCGTGGCCGATGAAGATCGTGTTGCTCACTTCACCGTGCACCTTGCAGGTGTCGCCGATCGACGATGCCGCGATGCGATCCGCGGTGACGATGCTGTCGCGCCCCACGTATAGCGGGCCCACGAGACGCGTGAACGCCTGCACGTGCGCGCCGGCACGAACAAGCACGGGACCCGCAGTCACGTCGAAGCACACGAAGGGCTCGATGTCCGCGCCCTGTTCGATGAGCACGGGATGCTTGCCGACGCGGATGCAATCGCGGGGCAGCACGTCGTTCAGCGACTCGCCGAGGATCTGCAGGTCGTGGTCCAGCATCGGCACGAGCGATCCGACGTAATCCCACACCTCGCGCATCCACCATCCGCCGGTGGACCGCACCTGGTGCGACGTGCCGCCCTGATACGCATACGATCCGATATTCGCCGTACCGTCGCGAAGCTCATCCACGTCCACGTCCTCTGCCAACCGCACCGCGGCAAGCCTTTCGCCCGCCATCAGTTCGTCCGGCTCGCCGAGATCGCGCAGGGCAGGGGCGAAGCGGGCGTTGGCGAGCCAACTGCCCTTCGGCAACACGCCCGAGGTGACGACCGGCGCCGCATCAGGCTCCTCGAACCCGGCCAAGTGGGCCGACGTGAGGTGTCCCGCCACCGGCGCGCCAAGGGCACGCGACCAGCGCTCACGTACGAGCAGCGCGCCGGCGCGCATCTCTCCTGCGGGGCGCGTGAGCGCGAACGGCTCGAACGTTCGCGCGCACTGATCGTCGTAGAGATAGATCGCGCTCACGAGCGGTCCGTTCGGAACTCGGCGGGCAGGGATTCGATCAACGTCTTCAAGTCGGCGGCCTTGTCGATGGTGGTGACGAGCGTCAGGCCGTCGCGCGCGACGACGACGAGGTCTGATACACCGTAGAGCACCACGCTACCCACTTCGGCATGGACCACGTTGCCGGTCGCGTCGAGTGCGTGGACGAGACCACGCACCGCGTTGCCCTGCTCGTCGAGGGTGCGCACCCGGCGAATGGCCGCCCACGTGCCCACGTCGTCCCACGCGAAGTCTCCCGCGAGCACGAAGACCTTGTCGCTGCGTTCCATGACTCCGACGTCCACCGAGATCGGCGACGTCACCGCCGCGAAGAAACCCGCGAGGCTCTCGGGATTCGCCGCCAAGTGCGGCGCGACCTCGGGCGTGACGGCTGCGAGCGTGTCGAGGAATGTTCCCGCCGTCCAGACGAAGATCCCCGAGTTCCAGAGATATCCCTCGCGCATCATGACGTCGGCGCGTGCGCGATCCGGCTTCTCGATGAATCGCTGCACGCGCCGAACGCCGGCGGCCACCTCGTCACCCGGCTGGATGTAGCCGAATCCCGGATCGGCGCGAACGGGAACGACGCCAACGGTCACCAGCGCCGAATGCGTCTCCGCTGCGGTCGCAGCGGCCGAGAGAGCCGCGCGAAAGCCATCCGGATCCCCGCCCGACCAGTCCGCGTGGACGCACATCATGACGTCACCGCGCGAGCCACGGCGGGCCACCTCATGGGCGGCCCATGCCAGCGCCGCCGCGGTGCCCGCGGGACTCGGCTCGGCGATGATGTTCGCGCGCGGTACGTCGGGCGCGAGCGCGGCGATCGGCTCGACGAGCGACGCGTTGGTAAGGATCAGCGTCCGCTCGGGAGGCACGAGTGGCGCGAGCCGAGCGAGCGTATCGGACAACAGCGGGGCGTCGCTCGCGAGTGGCAGCAGCTGCTTCGGGCGCTCGGGGGTGCTCACCGGCCAAAAGCGGGAGCCGACTCCCCCCGCCAGGACAATGGCCCAGCGGCTCATGTCGCGTCTGCGATCGGCTCGGTGGCCACGCCGGCGAAGTGCGCCGCCCGCGCATACAGCCGCTTCGGGCTGAACGGCTTGGTCAGGAATTCGCTGGCACCCAGCTCCATCGCGAGCCGATGCTGCTGCTCCTGGCCCGCGGCGGTGAGCACGATCGTGGGCAGGTGCTTGAGGCGCTCGTCCTTCTTCATCTCGGCCAGTACGTCGAGCCCGCTGAGGTACGGCATCATGAGGTCGAGCAGCACGATGGCGATGTCCGTCTCCCGTCGCAGCGTTTCGAGCGCCTCGCGCCCGTCGTACGCCAGCGTGACGCGAAACGGGCCCTGCTCGAGCTTCATCTTGATGATGCGGCCAATGTGCGGCTCATCGTCGGCGACGAGCGCGTGGACCAGCGAAGTATCCGTTGTCACGTCGATTCGAATCTCGGCACTAGATCAGGGCGGCGATGTGCTCGCGATTGCGGCGGAGCTCGAAGAGCAGCTGGCCGACATTGGCGTCGGGGCGAACGAGGACGACGAGGACGGCGTCGCTGGTGAGCACGGAGACGATCGCAAGACCGCCGGCAAGCTCGAGCACGGCCGTTTGCAGGACGCCGCGCCCGATGGCATCCCCGAACTCGTCGGCAGGGCCGATGATGGCCGGAATTCGCGCCGCGAGCCCCTCGGTATCGAGGCCATCGACGCTCTGGCTGTCAATGAGGAGGCCGTCGCGTCCGAGAACGACGGCGGCCTCTACCCCCTCGCGTCCACGAATTGCGCCGACGAGGTCTCGAATGCTCGGCATTCCTGCTCCACTCGTTTAGTGCAGCGGAAGGTTAAGTGCGAGGGGGGTGAAGTCAAGCTGCGACAATCGCTTGAGTTTGATCGCGCCCGGCCCTATCCTCCAGTCACCCTCATCGTATTCCATCCTGACTGCCACATGCTGCCGACCCGCCTGACGCGCGTCGCCGCCGTGGCCTTTGCCGTCCTCGCGGTCGCTTGTGGCGACCCGACGCGGCCGAAGGCGACGTTCGCGAGCGCACTGAATTCCTACACGTTGTATGCGCTCACCGGCTCATCGGCGATCCTGCCGAACGCGCTGAATTTCCTTGGCGGTCCTACGCGCGCCAACTCGCAGTTTGCGTTCGACGTCGCCTTCGATCTCGATGCGAACGGCGGGACCGTGGTGTATCCGGTGCGCACGGTGGGAGGCGCGCTTGCTGGGACGCTGAAGCGCGTCGGTCTCCAGGTCGTGCCTGGCACCTTCGATTCGATCGAGGAGGTGCCGGCCACCGGGTACGATACGCTGACGGCTCGGACCATCACGCCGGGTACGGTCGTCGCCGTCGAGTTGCGCGATCCGCAGGCGTGCTTCAGTGCGATCAGCCTGGTCTCGTCGCAGTTCATCTACGCCAAGTTCGTCGTGGATAGCGTGAACCTCCCCGCGCGGCGGTTGCACGTGCGCACCGTCGTCGATCCGAAC
>JBKJMP010000208.1:0-6631 GCA_046596395.1 Gemmatimonadaceae bacterium | reverse complement strand
CCCCGCCTTGAGCAGCGCCTCCTCGGCCTGCTTGCGGGCGGTGTTGTCGGTGCCGATGAGCAGGTACCCGATGATCGCCGTGTGGGCGTCGCGGAGGGCGGTGACGGAGACCACGGCGGGGAAGCGGCTGCCGTCCTTTCGGAAATAGGTCAGCTCGTAGATGTCCTCGATGCCGCGCGAGGCCTTGAAGACGAGCGCTTCGAAGCCCGGCGTGATCGGCGTCCCGAGCTCGCCGCTCAGCGCCTTGGCGCGCGCGATCACCTCCTGAGGGTCCGAGATGTCGGCCGGCGTGATCTTGTTCATCACGTCGGCCGCCGTGTATCCGAGCATGCGTTCGGCGCCCACGTTGAAGATCTGGATGACGCCCTTGGCGTCGGTGGCGATGCTCGAGAAGTTCGCGCTGTTGAAGATCGCGTTCTGGAGCGCGCCCGCCTTGAGGAGTGCCTCCTCTGCCTGCTTGCGCGCAGTGTTGTCGGTACCGATGAGCAGGTACCCGATGATCGATTCCTGCGCGTCGCGCAGCGCAGTGACCGACACGACCGCGGGAAAGCGGGAACCGTCCTTTCTTATGTATGTGAGCTCATAAATATCCTCGATCCCGCGCGAGGCCTTGAACACCAATGCCTCGAACCCCGGCGTGATGTCGGTGGCCAGCTCGAGGCTCAGCGCCGTGGCTCGTGCGATCACTTCCTGCGGATCAGAAATGTCCGCAGGCGTGATTTTGTTCACGACGTCGGCGGCGACGTAGCCCAGCATCCGCTCGGCGCCGACGTTAAAGATCTGAATCACGCCCTTCGCATCGGTCGCGATGCTCGAGAAGTTCGCGCTGTTGAAGATCGCGCTCTGGAGCGCGGTCGTTCGCAGGAACGCTTCCGACTGCCGGACGTCCGTGCTCGTAATGAGTGGTTCGCCAGCGACCTCGTTCACGATTGGCGTCATGTGCGTGCGAGTGGTGTTACTTCGGAGATACGAGGTGCTCGCCCCCGATGAGCAGGCGGAACTCGTCGCGACGGTTCATCGCCTCGGCGCCTTGTGAGGTACCGGCGGCGGCGGGGGTGCGCTCACCGTCGGTCTCGATCAGCACACGCGAGCCATCGATGCCCTGTGATACAATGTACGCCTTGGCCGCGGCAGCGCGACGGGAGCCGAGGCTCATGTTGTAGCTGTCCGACGCGCGCTGGTCGGTGTGGCCCGTGATCACGATCCGCATCCCGGGATTGGCCCGGAACACGAGCACCTTGGCGTCCAGGATGGCGCGTGCCTCCGCCGAGAGCGTGGACATGTCGGACGCGAAGTGGATGTGCTCCTCCATCGTCGCGCGCGCGGAGGTGGACGATACGGGTGCGGCAACTGGCGCCGGAGCGCGGTTCAGCGAGTCGCGCAGCATGCGATAGTCCTGCTCGGCGCGGCGACGGCGGGCCTGCTCCTCCGCACTGACGGAATCGGGACGCTGTACGTACGCCGCCGGCGCGGACTGCACCTGGACGATGCGCTCCGTGGAGTTCGGACGGCGGAAGAGGCTCAGGCCGAGGTGCACGGTCTGGTACGACTTCCACTTCTCGTTCGCGAGCCAGTGCGAGATGCCGTCCAGGCGGAACGAGGCGCGATCATTCACCGCGAACTTCGCGCCGATCATGCCGTTCACGCCGTAGCTGTGGAGGAAGTTGGTCTCCGTGCTGGCGCCCGCGCCGGCGCCGACATGCAGCGACATCGCGCCACTCCTCACCGCGGTGAAGACCGCGCGCGAGCTGAGGATGCCGACGTTCACGTCCCTGAGGCCGAGCGGGCGCGAGGCGCGCATCTCTGCCTTCTCGAACTCGAGGGCGATGCGCGGGTCCATGAACACGCCGACGCGACCGCCGCCGCCGTACCCCTTGTCGAGCGAGAGCGCCTGGTCGAAGCGACCGAGGCTTCCGAACGCGCCGAACTCCACGGTTCCGCGCTCCTGCCCATAAGACGGAGCGGCGCAGAACAGCATGGCGGCTCCGATCGTAATCGTTCTGAATGACATGTAGGTTCCTGTTGGTTGCATGCAGGCGGCCGGGTCCGGACGTTTGTCCGGCCCGGCTTTTCGCCAGCGTTATGGCAGCGTGATGACGTTCCCCGTGCCGAGCGACACTGCGCCATTTCGCGCCAACGCTCGTCCGTTCAGGTTGGCGTTGTCCACGAGCGTGATGCTCGTGAGTGCCAGGATGTTACCCTGCCACTGCGACGCGGTACCGATCGTCGCGGACGAACCGACCTGCCAGTACACGTTTCTCGCACTCGCGCCATTCATGAGAATGACGTTGCCCGCAGTGGTGAGTCCGGTGCCGGCCTGGAACACGAACACGGCATTCGGATCGCCGAGTCCATCGAGGACCAGGTTGCCCGTGACGCCGATGCTGGTTCCGGAGCAGTAGGTGCCCGGGGTCAGCGTGGTGCCGCCGAGGTTGGCGACGATCACGTTGGCCGGCGCGCACGGAAGCCCGGCGAGCTGGTTGTACGCGGTGGTGAGATCGATCTGCGCCTGCGCCGCGATGGCGTTGGCGAGGTTCTGGACACCGGTGATCAGGCACGGCGGGAAACCCGTGACCGTGCTACCGGGGCTGATCGCGATGTCCGCGTTGATCACGCCGAGTGCGACGCAGGTGAACGCGGTGCCGGCCATGATGCCGTTCGGTCCGGCCGCTCCGAGGTTGATGAATGGCGCTGGCGGCGGCGGCAGGACGGCGAGGACCGTCACTGTGGCCGATCCGAAGATCGCGCCGACCGTTGCGCGAACCGTGTTGTTGAACGTGCCCGCGACGTTACCGGCGGTGAACAGCCCGGAGTTGCCGATGATGCTGCCGCCGCCATTGACCACCGTCCACACCGGGACGATGAGCACCTGGTTGCCGCCGGCATCGCGACCCACCGCGACGAACTGCTGTTGCGTGTTGACGGCGAGCGTGGCCGGGTTGGGCGTCACGGTAATCGTCGCGAGCGGACCGGTCGTCACTGTGACGGTTGCCGTTCCGGAGATCGCGCCGCTGGTCGCACGTACCGTGTTGTTGAACGTGCCCGGGACAATACCGGCCGTGAACTGCCCGGTCGCGTTGATCGTTCCGCCGCCGTTGATGACGGCCCACGTCGGCGTGATCGCGACGATGTTGCCACCGCCGTCACGTCCAACCGCGGTGAACTGCTGCACGCCGTTGATCGGCAGCGTTGCCGGATTGGGCGTCACGGTGATCGAGGCGAGCGCGCCGCCGGTCACCACGACCGTCGCCGTTCCCGTCAGCCCGCCACTCATTGCCTGAACGGTGTTGCCGAAAGTACCGGTCGTGTTACCAGCCGTGAAGGAACCGGTCGCGTTGATCGTACCGCCACCATTCACCACCGACCAGGTCGGCGTGATCGGGAGGACGTTGCCAGCCGCGTCGCGACCAACTGCCGTGAACTGCTGCGTCGCGCCGATCGCCAGCGTCGCCGGATTCGGCGTGACTGTGATCGTCGCCAGCGGAGCAAAGTTCACGATGACCGTCGCCGTGCCCGAAAGCGCACCGCTCGTTGCCGTCACCGTGTTGGTGAACGTGCCCGCCGCATTGCCAGCGGTGAACAGGCCAGTCGCGCTGATCGTCCCGCCGCCTGCCGCCACCGTCCACACCGGCGTGACCGCGACGATGTTACCCCCGGCATCTCGGCCGGTCGCGACGAACTGCTGCTGCGCGCCCGTGATCAGTGTCGCCGGATTCGGCGTGACGGTCAGCGTTGCGAGCGGGCCGGCGGTGACATTCACCGTGGCGAATGCCGCGAGGCCGTTCGCACTGACCTGGACGGTGTTCACGAACGCGCCGGCAGTTCCACCGGCCGTGAACAAGCCCGTCTGTCCGATCGAACCGCCGCCCGCGACGACCGACCACGTCGGCGCAAAGGCAACGATATTGCCACCGGCGTCGCGGCCAACGGCAGTGAACTGCTGCGTCGCGCCGACGGCCAGCGTGACTGGCGTTGGCGTGAGCGTAATGAATGCGAGAGGGCCGGCCGTGACCGTGATGGTCGCGCTCCCGGACACTCCACCGACACTCGCAACGGCGGTGTTCGCGAACACGCCCATCGCGCTGCCTGCGGTGAAGACGCCCGACTGGCTGATCGTGCCGCCGCTCGCGGCAACCGACCACGTGGGCGAGATGCTGACGACCTTCCCGTCAGCGTCGTATCCAGTTGCCACGAGTTGCTGCGTGCCCGTAGGCGCAAGCGTGGCGTTTGGCGTGACCGTGATGCGCGCGAGGCTACCTGGCGCCGACACGCCATGCACGTCGCAAGCAGTCACGAACCCCGCGGCGATCATGACAGCGGCAAGCGTACGCGCGCTCTTGCGTAGACGACTCATGGTGCTCAACATCGACCCCCCCCTTCAGCCTCCGTGACGCGAGACCGAGGAGAATCCCGGGCTCACGGGCGCGCCCACCGCCACGAGTTTTTCGCGGGGAGACGATCCTCAATGAGCTTAGGTTCGGCATGTGCCTACTCAAATCGCACAAAGGGATGAAAGAGTAGGTAGCCGGGCGGTACTGACGCTCGCGCCCGCTAGGCAGGCTCCTCGCGCCGCGAGTACGCTGCGATCTGCAACCGCGTGTGCAGCTCGAGCTTCTCCATCACGTTGCGCACATGCGTCTTCACCGTGTGCGTCGCGATGCCGAGCCGCTGCGCGATCTCCTTGTTGCTGAGCCCCTCCGCGATGAGATCGATTACCTCCCGCTCGCGGCGCGTCATCCGCACGTCCTCGAGCACCTCGTCGCTCGCGCGCGCCTGCGCCTCCTTCACGATCTGCGAGAACAGCGATTCCGTCATGCGCGCCGGGAGCACCTTGTCTCCCGCAGCCACCGCACGGATGGTGTCGATGAGGTCGTCCAACGTGGCATCCTTCAGCACGAACCCCGACACGCCCAGGTTCACAAACTCCACGATCTCCTCATTCACCGGCATGAGGTCCATGATGATGATCTTGGCGTTCGGCGCGTCCTGCTTGAGTGTGGCCGCCACGCGAATGCTCTCCTGGTCGCACAGCCCCACGTCCAGGAGCACCACGTGCGGCTGGGCAAGCTCCATGAAGGATTTGCCGCCCACATCGGAAGCAACGACCTCGACATCCGGCAAGCGGTTCAACATCGCCGAGAGCGCCTCGCGAACGAGACGGTTATCGTCGATGATCGCGACCTTGATCATCATCTGCACTGCGCTAGTCGATTCGGTCCGGGCCACGCCATGGAGAAAGCTACCTCCAATTGCGCGGCAACGTACAGTCCGGCTGCTACTTGAGGTACGGCCCCGCGAAATGCCAGATCACGAGCGCCAGCGCGACCAGTAGCACCACATGGATGATCGCGCCGAGCACCTTCTTCATCAGCATGAAGCCGAGGAACCAAACGACGAGCAGTACAATGCCAATGGTGAGGATCATGACAGCAGCCCTGGGTTAGGGGTGATGAGCGCCTTGATCGCACTCCGCGACTCGACGGCAGCAAGAGCATCACCCGCCTGCTCGAGGGTGTAGCGACCGCTGACCATCTCGCGCCACGGCTTGACGTCGCCGAAGCGCGCGGCGAGCGCCACGGCACGATGGAAGTGATCGTACCGAGAGCCCCAGCACCCCTTGAGTTCCACGTGCTTGCGATTGATCTGCCAGTGCGGGTGAATCTCGACGGCGCCGTTGTCGGTATAGTGCCCGCAAACGACCATGCGTCCGCCGTCGCGCACCATGTCGAGCCCCTGAGGTATCGCATCAGCCGCGCCACTCGCCTCGATCACGACGTCCACGCCCCGTCCACCCGTCGCGCGCCGCACTGCATCCAGTCGGTCGGCGGCGGAGACGTCGAGCGACAAGGTGAGCGTCGCACCCATGCGCGTGGCGAAGGCGAGCCGGTCGTCCGGCGCGCCGATCGCCACCACTTCACCCGCACCCGACAGCGACGCGAACGCCACGATCGACTGCCCAACCGGTCCCACGCCGAGCACCGCGACGGACTCGCCGAGCCGGATCTCGGCCATGTCCACCGAATGCAACGCGGTCACCAGCCCGCACCCGCCGCCGATGAACGTCTCGGGCGTAAGATCCTTCGGCAGCCGTATCAGCTTCACGCCAGGCTTCATCCAGATCGCCTCGGCCCATCCGCCGAGCAGTCCTTCGCGCGCGCTGTACGTGATCCCGTACACCTTGCGCGACGGACAGCGCGTCGGCTGGCGGGCGACGAGACAGTGGTAGCAATGATTGCACGTCTCGTGGACGTCGAGGAAGGTGACGACGTCGCCCTCGCGAATCACGTCGCCGTTGATGTCGAGGAGCTTGCCCCCCGACGCCTCAACGACACCCACCGACACGTGCCCGGGAATGATCGGGAAGGGCACGTTCAACTTGCCGTGATGCAGGTGCACGTCGGTGCCGCAGACCTCGGAGTAGAGCGTGCGCAGCAGCGCGGCTCCGGGCGCGAGCACCGGCGAGGGCAGGTGCTCGATCACGAGAGGCGCGAACGGCTCCTTCATTACAGCGGCAGCGGGCATGAAACCGGGGACAAGAGGACGTGAGGAAAAGACGGGTCTGGGGTTGAGGGTAAGGTGTCGTGGGTGTGGAGTCGGACAGCCGGGTCTGGAGTTAGGCGTTCAACCCCCC
>JBKJMP010000096.1:0-9073 GCA_046596395.1 Gemmatimonadaceae bacterium | reverse complement strand
GAGGAGGTCTGGATTCGCACCGGCATCCAGGCGCGGCGCACGCGCAACGAGGGACGCGTGCGCGGACTCGAGGCACTGCGCGTGGAGCGCGCCTCGCGGCGCGAGCGCACGGGAACCGTGCGTCTTCAGGCACAGGAGGGCGAACGCTCGGGGCGCCTCGTTGCCGAGGCAGTGAACGTGAGCTTCGCTCGTGGCGAGCGCGCGATCGTGCGCGAGTTCTCCACGACGATCATGCGCGGCGATCGCGTGGGCCTCATCGGCCCGAATGGATCCGGCAAAACGACAATTCTCCGCCTGCTGCTTGGCGAGCTCGTCCCGGATTCCGGAAACGTGCGGCTCGGTACGAATCTCGAGGTGGCGTACTTCGACCAGCTTCGCGAGCTGCTCGATCCCGAGCGCTCCGTGTTCGACAGCGTCGCCGACGGCGCCGACTTCGTGAAGATTGGCGGCGTCGACCGGCACGTACACGGGTACCTCGGCGACTTCCTGTTTTCGGCGGATCGGGCGCGCACGCCGGTGCGCGCGCTGTCCGGCGGGGAGCGCAACCGGTTGCTGCTCGCGCGGCTCTTTACGCGCACGTTCAACCTGCTCGTGCTCGATGAGCCGACGAATGATCTCGACATCGAGACGCTCGACCTGCTCGAGGAACTGCTACTCGAGTTTTCGGGCACGCTGCTCGTGGTAAGTCACGATCGCGCGTTTCTCGACAACGTCGTGACGAGCACGCTGGTACTCGAGGGCGGGGGACGCGTAGCCGAGTGTGCCGGCGGATACACGGATTGGGTTCGGCAACGTGAGAACGCGGCGGCGGAGGCCGCGCGTCCGGCGGCGCCGAAGGCCCGCGCCTCGGCGCCGGCCGCGAAGCCGTCACGCGCTCGAAAATTGACGTTCAAGGAGACGAAGGAGCTCGCCGAACTTCCGGACATGATCGATGCGCGCGAGCGCGAGCGCGATGCGTTATTCGAGAAGCTGGCCGACCCGGCCGTACAGCGTGATTCGCTGAGTATTCTCGCGACGAACGGGCGGGTCAGCGAGCTGGAGCGTGAAATCGGCCGGCTGACGTCGCGATGGGAAGAACTCGAAACAATCGCTTCGGCCTGAGCGGCTTCCGGCTCTCACTGCATTCGAAAAAGAAGCATCCTTGGAGCGGCAGCAGTGTATTAGGATCGCATGCTTTTTCGAGGAGTGCGATGATGCGTCTGCGCCATATAGCCATGTTCGCCATGCTTGCTGCCGCGCCCGCTTCATCGCTGGGTGCGTCAGGGCTGTCGGGTTCGCCTGCGTCGATGGTCCACCAGCACGCCGTGGCCGTCGAGGCGGACTATGCGTTTATTCGGACGCCCGCTGAAGTAAGCAAGCTCGTCAGCACGGGAAGTTTGGTGCGCGTCGAGTCCAACGCGCGCGTGGCGCTCAGCAAGGTGTCGTTCCCCTTTGCGCGGCCCGAAGTCGCGGCACTCATCAATCACCTGGCGCGTGCGTATCACGACGCGACCGGCAACCGGCTCGTCATCACGAGCCTGACGCGCCCCGGTGCGCTCCAGCCGAGAAACGCGCACAAGCTTTCGGTGCATCCGGCGGGCATGGCGGTGGACCTTCGCGTGCCCGCTGACGTGGCCGACCGCGCGGAACTCGAGCGTCTGTTGCTCGCGCTCGAGAATGAGGGGATGGTCGATGTCACGCGCGAGCGGAAGCCGCCCCACTATCACGTTGCGGTCTTCGCGGAGCGGTACGTGCCCTACGCCGCGCGTCTCGATTCCATCGTGCGCGCGGACAGCATCGCCGCCGCTCAGCGCGCGCTCGCAGCGCAGCAGGCCGCGGGTGCATTCGTCGGCGTGCAGCCTGACGACAAAACACCGCCGCGATCACCGTGGCTGCTCTTCGGCGGCCTTGCGATGCTCGGCGTCGGCACCCCTGCGTTCATCGAGCGCCGCCGGCGCCGTATCTGCGTGGACGAGGAGCGTCGGCACGACTGACGCCGGGTTTGGGGGGTAGCGTTGCGACCCGGTAACTACAGGCCCGGCTATGTATGGACCGCAAGCTTGAGTGCGCCTGGTGACGAATCCACGTGTCGCCAGTGCTTGCGGGAGACGCGCGGTTCGCGATCTTGCGATGGTTCGCGAACATTTTGCAGGACACTCCCATCTGCCCGCACATGTCTATCCCGCGTCATCGTTTGCTCGCGTCGCTCCTCGCGGGTGCAGCACTGTTCGCACCCGCACCGAGCAGCGCGGCGCAGGCACCGCATCGCGTGGCGTCGCCGGACAATCGCAACACCGTAACCATCGACGTCCGCGATGGAGCACTACGCTACACCGTGCACCGGGATGGCGGACTCGTGATCCAGCCGTCGCGCCTCGGCTTTGCGTTTCGAAATGCCACGCCGCTCCGCGACAGCCTTCGCATCACGGGAGACGCACGCTCGAGCCAGGATGAGACGTGGGCGCAACCGTGGGGGGAAACAGCGCGAGTGCGCAACCACTACAACGAGCTGCGCATCCAGGTCGCCGAGGTCATCGCGCCGGGTCGGAGGTTCAGCGTCATCGTTCGCGCGTTCAATGACGGCGTTGCCTTCCGCTACGAGCTGCCAGACCAGGCGGGCCTGACGAATTACGAGATCTCCGACGAGCTCACCGAGTTCACGCTCGCCGATAACGGCCGCGCATGGTGGATCGCGTCGAACCGCCCGCGGCTCGATCGCTCCGAGCAACTCTACTCGCAGGGTCCGGTGAGCACGCTCGACAGCGTGCAGACGCCGCTCACCGTCGAGACGTCGAACGGAACGTACGTCGTCATCCATGAGGCGGACCTCGTCGACTATCCGAAGATGTTTCTTGCCGGCGCACGGATGGAGAACCGCACGCTGCGCGCTGCGCTCGCACCGTGGGCCGATGGGGTGAAGGTGCGCGGACGCACGCCACTCGTCACTCCGTGGCGCACCATCCAGCTCGCCGATCGCGCCGAGGACCTGCATCCGCAGGTGCTCACCATGAACCTGAATCCGCCGAGCCGCATCGCGGACGTGTCGTGGATCGTCCCGCAGAAGTACGTCGGCATCTGGTGGGGGATGCACCTCAACACGATGACGTGGTCGTCGGGGCCCAATCATGGTGCCACCACGAAAAACACGCGCGCGTACATCGACTTCGCGGCTGCGAACGGCTTCAAGAGTGTGCTCGTCGAGGGATGGAATACGGGATGGGACGGCAACTGGATCAACAACCAGAATGCCTTCTCGTTCACGCAGCCGTATCCCGACTACGACCTCAAGGGGCTCACCGATTACGCCAAGTCGAAGGGCGTGAGCATCATTGGACACAACGAGACATCGGGCGGCATCGAGAACTACGAGCGCCAGATGGAGGACGCCTTCCGCCTCTACCAGTCCCTCGGTATCCGCGCGATCAAGACGGGATACGTTGCGGACACCGTTGGCGGTGGACAGTCGCACTATGGCCAGTATGCCGTGCGACACCATCGCAAGGTGATCGAGACCGCGGCGCGCTACAACATCATGGTCGATGCGCACGAGCCGATTCACGACACCGGCGAGCGGCGCACCTGGCCGAACATGATGAGCCGAGAGGGCGCGCGGGGGCAGGAGTACAATGCGTGGAGTGGGGAGGGGGGCAATCCTCCCGAGCACGAGAGCATTCTGTTCTTCACGCGCATGCTGTCGGGGCCGATGGACTTCACGCCGGGCATCTTCGACCTGCTGCTGACGAAGACCGGTGCTCCGCGCACGCTCGAGGAGTCGCGCGTGCGGACGACGCTCGCCAAGCAACTGGCGTTGTACGTCGTGATCTACTCGCCGCTCCAGATGGCCGCCGACCTGCCCGAGAATTACGCGCGGCAGCCTGCCTTCCAGTTCATCCGCGACGTCGCCGTGGACTGGGATGCCACGGGCGTGCTATCGGGGCGCATCGGTGACCATGTGGTGGTCGCGCGCAAAACGAAGGGGCAGGACGAATGGTTCGTCGGCGCGATCACGGACGAGCAGGCGCGCACCATCGATGTCTCGCTCGACTTCCTTCCGCGCGGGCGAGCGTACGTGGCGGAGGTCTACGCCGACGGGCCGCGCGCCAACTGGCGCACGAATCCGTTGCCCGTCAGCATCACTCGGCGAACGGTGACGTCGGCGTCGCGGCTCAAGATCGCCATGGCGCCGGGAGGAGGGCAGGCGATCAGGTTCAGGCCCGTGCGTTAGGCGGGGCTCTGGCGAAATGGCCGGGAACGCTCATGTTCTGGAGCCGTTCCCGCCTGCTGTCATGTCCAATGCCTCACCTTGGAGGAATCATGACGCCGCTCCGCATTTGCCTCGCCGCAGTCCTCGTACTGGCCCTTTGCAGTGGTTCCGCAGTCGCGCAGGACACCACTCGCGTGCCCGGCCCGACGCTCCTGAAACGCATCGCCGAAGCCGTGGATGGAGACCGAACCGGTCAGCTGCTGTACGTCGTCGCTCGGTACGACTCACTCAGCCCTGTGCGCGGTGTGTTGCAGGACCGCGGTGAGGCGACGACACTGGCTCGGCGGCTTGGGGCGGCCTACGATGTATTCGGCCCCTTTCGGTCGCCAAGCGGCCCACTTCCTGTTCCGGATGGGGTGCTTCCGTGCCCGCACGACGGAATCATGTCGATCCTGTTTCCGAGCATGTGTCCGTACCCGGTGCGCGGCGGTCGCTTCACGCAAAGGGACATCGCAGGAATCGAGGTCTCCTTTCGGTTGCGGGACGGCACGACGCGGACGTTTCCACTGTCGCGAAATGCCGATGCCGTGTTTTTCACGATGCCAGCCATCGAGAAGTTCGCCATCCCGTACTACCTGAAAATCGTCGGCGCTGAAGCCGCCGCGACTTTACAATCGCAATTCGCCGCGCGATACGCCGCTCCCTGAACCTTGCAGGCCGTTCGCCGGCGTTGTCGGTTCCACGAGGGCGCGAAACCTGGGATCGTCGCGCAAGCCACGATACCACGGGTTTCGCGCCACTTGACGGCGAGCGATGGGACGCGCCTTCACGTACCCCGAAAGCAATTGTAGCGCGCGATCCCGCTCTCCGAGCAGGGCACGGACGTAGGCCTCCGCCGCGTCAGCAGGCGGACGATTCCCGGCGTCCGACAGGGTTCGCGCAATTACGGCGCGCGCGCTGTCCGGAAGGCCCGCCTTCGCGAGGACGGCGGCGACCATCATTCTTCGATAGGCCCACGTCGGCGTGAAAACGCCGCCGCTGTCGGCGTGCTCGATTCGCTGGAGAACCGCCCACGCCTCGCTTGCGTCCTTTCTCGTATGCCCGGTGGATCCGAGGACGGTAATCTCGCAGAGGATGAACCGGGGATCGAGAGGGTATCGCTCCCGGGCCAGCGAGCAGCTGCGTTCTGCCTCGACGGCACGCCCGCTGTAAAGCTCGGAGTGCACGAGGCCCTGGAGCACGCCGCGTACGTCCTCTAGGAACGTATCGGCCTCGTAGGCCGTGGTGTATGCCTCGCGGGCCTCAGCGAACCTCCCCAAGTGCGTGAGCGCCTCCCCAAGGGCTGCCCACGTCGCGGCACGGTCAGGGCGCGCGTTCGCCGATGTCCGAAGATCCGCTTCCGCCGAGTCGAGAAGCGCATCGGCAGTTGCTGCAGGAACGAGCACCGCTAGACGCAGTCGTGCCTGACCGCGCACTGACAGGACGCTACTGTTGCCCGCATGACGCGCGAGGATGCTGTCCGACAATGCGATGGCATGGCGCAATCCCTTCGTAAATCCTCGAGGATCCGAGTACGCTGCTGCACTGGCGTTCCGGGCGCGCAGCACTCGTGGATCTGGCCATGCAGGATCCAGACGTTCCGCAACAAGGAGTGCAGAATCCGATCGCGTCAGCAACGCGGCTGCACCGCGCGAATCGCCGGCGAGAAATACCGACCGGGCACGCGACGAGAGTTCCTCCGCCCGCTGCATCGATTCCCACGCCTCCACGGATCTCGTGGCGCCCTTCTGCTCCTGCATCCGCACCTGCTGTCCAAGATGCTCGCGCAGCCAGAGGGAGAGATCGGTGTTGATGCTGTCCTGAATGGCAAAGAGACCCCACCTCGGCTTCTCGATCATGCGGCTTCGCAGCTGGGTGCCGGTGCGCGCGTCGATGAGGCGCACGGTGAGGCGCAGGAGCGGACCCGCCGCATCCACGCTTCCGCTCACCAGCGTGCCGACATTCAAGCGCCGGGCGAGCGAATCCACCGGGATCACGCTGTCCCGATAGAGCCGCACCCCATTCGGCGAGATCACGTGCAGCGCCCGCACCTGGCTCAGGCGGTCGATGAGGTTCTCCGTCAGGCCGGCCGCGACATGCGCGAGCCGGTTGTCGGGCGTCAGGTCGTCGAAGTACAGGACCGCGATGTGCCGCGTCGCCTCGGCCGCATTGACGCGCGGCTCCCGCGCCCTCACGAGCTGCATCACCGCCCAGACGACGGCGGCGAGCGTGAGCGCCGCGGCCGCCCCTATCGCGGTTGCCCGGGTGAGACGACGCCTGCGCATGGTCTGTCCCGATGCGGACACCTCGAGCGCGGCGACGAACTCGCCGGCGGACGGAAAACGATCCGCCGGACTCTTGGCGAGCGCGCGATTCACCGCCTCTTCCATCTCGCGCGTCGCCGTCGACCGCAGGACAGTGAGGGACGGCGGCCGCTCGTGCATGTGCTTCGCAAGGATCGCCTTGGCTGAGCTCGAGTCGAACGGCGGCTCTCCGGTGATCATCTCGAACACCACGCAGCCGAGCGCGTACACATCGCTGCGCCCATCGACCTGACGCGCACTCCCCGCCTGCTCGGGGCTCATGTACCTGGGAGTCCCGATCGCAATGCCGCTCTCGGTCAGCTGTTCGCCTCCCGCGTCGCTGATCGCGCGCGCAATGCCGAAGTCGGCGACCACGGCCTGCCCGCCCCGGAACAGGATGTTGGCCGGCTTGATGTCGCGGTGGACGATGCCACGCGCGTGCGCGGCATCGAGCGCCGCCGCAACGGCGCGTGCGATCGCGAGGACGCGCTCGAACGGCAGCTCGCCTTCCACGCGCAGCAGGTCCGCGAGGGAGCCCCCGTCCACCACGGGCATGACGTAGTACGGCACGCCATCCACCTCGCCCGAGTCCAACAGGGGCAGGATGTTGGGATGATCGAGCGCCGTCGCTACCTGGATCTCCCGCAGCAGCCGCTTCACGGCGATCGCCATCACGAGCTCGGGACGCAGCACCTTCAGCGCTACCTGCGTACCGCGGCGCACGTCATCGGCAACGTACACGATGGCGCTACCGCCGCGTCCGAGCTCTTCCCGAATGACGTAGTGCTCCGCGAGCGCAGATCGGAGTGATTCGAAGACTCCAGTTGCCACGAAGTGCTCGCGGAGGCGGGGTGCCCGAATAATGCGGCCCGTCGGTCGCGCTCGCCAGACGCCCTGCTAGCGCCAGACGAACGTCGCGACGGCGCCCGCGGGGAGCGCGTGGGTGAAGGCGCGCTCCTCCGACCGCACGCTGAACGTGCGCGGCTGCGCCGCGCCGTTGAGGACGATCACCACGCGCGACGCGTCGTCCGCGTTGAGGAACGCAACGGTCTCGAGCCCGTCGATCGGTGAAGCGCTCGCGATGCGATGCGCGCCCACGCGCACGAACTTGCTCGCGTGCGCGAGCGCGTAGTACTCGACGTTGCGGGTGACGTCGCCCGTCGATGCGTTGATCGTGACCACGCCGCGACAGTTGCCGCAGCCGCCCAGATGCGGGCCGCCGCGTTCGTCGAGCGCGAGGTTCCACAGCGCCACGCCTCGCGCCCACCCGCGCGTAGAGCCGATCACGAGGTTCGACACGTTGAACTTCAGGTTGTCGCCGAAGACCGTGGCCCACTCGCCGCCGGCGCACTCGGTGAAGTAGACGTCCTTGTCGGGATGCGCCGCGCGCACCGTGTCCTGTGCGGCGACGTTGCCCGCATAGCAGTGCCACGCCACCGCCTGAATGAACGGGCGCGCCACGGGATCGGCGAGCACCGCGAGCGGTTCGCCCGGCGCGTCCCAGTTGTGATCCCATTCCCAGATCTGCGTCGAGAGCCGAGCCCGCGCCAAGGCAGGGCCGAGGTGCTGGCCGACGATCGTCGCGCGCGCGCGGGGCGCGAGGAGCATGCCAGGATAGTCCTTCGGCTCGTGTGCCGGCTCGTTCTGGATCGTCACGGCGGTGATCGGGATTCCAGCGTCGCGATAGGCCTCGATGAACTTCACGAAATAGTCCGCGAACCCGCCGTACCACTCGGGCTTCAGTGTTCCCCCGATGAGGCTGCCGCTCGTCTTCATCCACGCCGGCGCACTCCACGGGCTCGCCACCAGCGTGAGCGCGGGATTGATCGCGAGCGCCCGGGCGATGACGGGAATCTTGTCAGCGCGGTCGGCGTCGATCGTGAAGCGCGCGAGCGCGTTGTCCGTCCGCCCCTCCGGCACGTCGTCGTAGGTGTAGTGGCCCAGCGAGAAGTCGGACGCACCCATGGGAATGCGCGCGAAGCTCAGTCCGATGCCGCCACTGCGGCCAAACAGCTCCTGCATCAGCGACTCGGCCTTCGCCGGCGGCATGCGCCGAAGCAGGTGCACGCTTGCATCGGTGAACGCCGCACCGAATCCCACCATGCGCTGGTATCGCACCGAGGGATCGACGTCGATCACCGGCAGCGACGTCGCGCTGGCTGTCATGCGGCCAACGTATGTCTCGTGGCTCAGGAGCTTTGACTGGTCGGCGGTGGTCAGCCAAACCTGCACCGGCTCGGCGCCGTCGTAGGATTGCATCGACCCGCCGCACGCCATCGTCGCGACGAGCGCAATCAGCAAGCTTTTGTGCCTTCGACCGTTTCCCCGGCGGAGCGCCATTAGATAGGATACGACTGGCACTCCAATTCACCAATCCACCAGCTCACCCGTTCACCAATTCATCCCCAAACCCTCGACCGCCGACAGATAATCGTGTTCAGCGGGCTCGTCCTCGTGATGATGCTCGCCGCACTCGACTCCACCATCGAGGGCTCGGCGAACTCGAACATCTTGCCAAGGCATTCCCCGTCATTTGGCACTCCATCGG
>JBKJMP010000633.1:0-3689 GCA_046596395.1 Gemmatimonadaceae bacterium | reverse complement strand
ACCGAGTGCGGCCGCGATCCCGAGTGCGTCCCAAATACAGATCCCCCAGTAGTGCTTGCCCGCTGCCGCAACCCGGAAGCCCGACGGCACCGCACAGAATGGATTGGCTGCCCAGATGTTGCCGTCATTTGGCGCAAGAATCAGCACCTTCGCCACAGCGAGGTCGTGCAGCGCCGAACGAACGTCTGCCTCCGACCGTCCGAGCGCCCGACTTATGTCGAGCGCCTGTGGGACCCGCGCTGTCGCGGCGGATTCGCGGAATACGTGAATCCGCACGTCTCTGGCAAGCGTATCGCGATCCTTCGCAGGTTCGGTCATGCGTTCACCACCGGAATGCTATTGGTCGGGATAACGTAAAGTCGACTGACCTACCAAAACAGAATCTGAATGGTCTGTCCGACAAGGCTCGGTACACAGTCTACGATATTCCGTTCTCCCCGACCAGCCGGATCCTGTTTTGGGCCGGTCTGGCTTGTACAGCCGCGCGTTGTGCCCGCAGTGAAAACCACACAAAGTCGTCTGCGCCGCGAACGAGTGAGCTCTGTTCACAACCATCTTCCGCAGATTGACGGGGAGTTCAGGCTGAGGCCAATGCTACCTCAAGGTCCTCGCCAACCCCGCGACGGCGTTGGAGCGAGGGTCACGATGACTTTGGTTGGGGCGAAAAACGCACTGGCGTCAAGCTGCGGCGCATTATCAATGACGCGGCAGGCGAGCGCAGCGAGCCAGCCCCTTCCGACCCTTACGCCGACAGCTTCAACTCCTCATTAAGCGGCGGGCGGAGTGGAATCCGCTGAGCCGATCGTCTTCGCGACGAGTGGGCCAAGGACGATTACGGCGCCAGCGAGCAGCAGTAATGCCACGTTGACTGAACCTCCGCGGGTCAGCGGAAAGATGGCGGCGCCAAGGAC
This sequence comes from Gemmatimonadaceae bacterium, assembly GCA_046596395.1. Classification (GTDB taxonomy): domain Bacteria; phylum Gemmatimonadota; class Gemmatimonadetes; order Gemmatimonadales; family Gemmatimonadaceae; genus AG11. Next base: position 2,778 of record JBKJMP010000633.1, on the reverse strand, counting down.
TAGCACACCCGCCGCTAGCAATATCCTTGCAGCAGTCTTGGTCTTCATAATGATTGCTCCCCGGTTGCTGTCGCGCGCCAAGAAGTTATGACTGCGCTGGCCTTCGAAGTTATGACTGCGCTGGCCTTCGAACAGCGTGTGGGGTAGTTCCCCGCGCGTGAGCGGAGCAACCAGAGCCACATGCGACAGTCACACTGTCGCATGACCGGAGACCAACCCATGTCCTCCCTCGCTCTCAGGACGGCAGCGCCCACGCCCGCGACCCCGACGCCCGTGCGCACAATCATCTCTCTCGGCATGGACGTGCACAAGGACTCGATTACCATCGCCGTGCTCCCGGAGCGCGCGAAGGCGCCCACGCGCGTAGAGGGGTTGCCCAACGAGCTGCCGACGCTGAAGCAGTGGTTGGATCGGATCGCGCGTGACTGGGCGCGCCGGCGTGCTACGAGGCGTGGCGCGGGGTACGTGCTGCATCGCGCGTTCCGCGACTGGGGCTAGGCCTGCGCGGTGATCGCGCCGTCGTTGATCCCGAAGCGCGCGGGTGTCCATCGCGAGCATGACACGCGTGATGCGGCCGATCTCGCGCGGATGTATCGCGCCGGGCGACCTTCCAGCGGGAGCTCCTCGAGTCCCGGCACTACATCCTGACGTTTCTCGCCACACGCGGCTTCGTATGTCGCGAGGGCACGCACTGGTGCACGCCGCATTGCCGCTGGCTACAACAGCTGACCACGGAGGGCTCGCCGCTCGCGCCTGAGGATCGCCTCATGTATCGCGAGTACCATGCGCTTCTCCTCTACAAGCTGCAGCGGCGTGAGGAACTGGACCGGACGATCGACTCCGCGCGCAATGTCTGCGGACGCCGGAGACCACCGAAACGCGCAGGTCGCGTTCTTCACAGGCAAGACCCCGGAGCGGACCGACTCGTACACGGCGCGCCTGCAACGCGGCATTGACACGCCCGAGGATCGCGCGCGCTACGTGCAGCGGTTTGCGGTGGTGGAGCCGGTGTTCGCGAATTTGCGATAGAACAAGGGGCTGGATCGCATTACCCTGCGCGGTCACGCGAAGGTGGACGGACAGTGGAAGCTGTTCTGTCTCGTCCAGAACATTGAAAAGCTCGCCCATCACGGGTACGGCGCGCGGGCGGCGCAAAACGGAAGAGAGACCAAAGGAGGAGCCGCGGAGCGCGAAGGCGCGGCCACGCAACACAATGACGGACCGAGGGACGACTTACCGGCTCATCGAGACCCGCGGCTGCGACGCGGAGGCTGTTTCTACAGCTTCAACGTTGCAAATGAGCCCCGCGCCGCGGCGTCTGGATCGCAGAAGACATTTGAGCGCGTCGGCTCCATTTGCCTGTTAGCCAGCGGTTCCCTGAACGATACCCATCGCTCTGCGCAGGACGACCAGCGTACCCGACGCCTTCGCGACGGGTGACCTCCCCGGATGTGCATCCACGATCACGGTTAGGACCAGCCGAGCTCCTTCATCGCCAGGCCGGCGTGCCATACCTTGGTCATGTGGACGATCTTGTCACCCTCGAACTGCATGATGTAGACGTAGTCGGTGCTGGTGCGACGCCCCGTCGGCGGAACCGGGCCGCCGGGGCCGGAATGCGTGCCATGGAACACGCTGTAGGCGGCAACGCTGTTCCGTGTTGCGTCCGTGGCGAACGACTTTACCTCGTAGCGCCCGTCAGGCAGGACCGTCATCATACCCTTCATCCAGTCTGTGTACTGCGCGAGCGTCTTTACTTCGAGTAGCGGCTCGGCCTGGGCGCTGAAGGTGGCGTTAGGCGTGCAATAGGCGCTGCACGCCTCCCATCCCTTACCGGTCTCGCAGGCGGCGAAGAAAGCTTCGGCAACACTTGTGATCGGTGACATGTGGACATCTCCTGTTTAATGTGATGCAGAGCAATTGGACCTTCTTCGAATCCTGTCTGGCACGGAGAGGGTTCTCCCATCGGCGGAGCGCAAAACGCCGCTGTCCGCGTTCAGACGTCCCCACTGCGCAGAGAGGGTAAAGTTGTTGAACAACACCGTTCCGGGCCGCCAACCAGGGCAGACACCGCGGCTCGGCAAGCGTCTGCGGGTGAGTTGGCCCACGCAGCGATGCCGGTGTAGGAAGCAAGCCCTTCGCGAATCTCGTCGCGCCGTTCGTTGTCCGCAGCGCCGGGAAACAGGCGGCGGCGTTCACGTCTGAACGCCAGCGCATCGGCGATCGCCTCCGCCCGGTCGCTCCCGCCTGATACCACGGCCCGGCGGAGCGCCCGCCATTCGAGCTGTATCGCAATGCGTCCTTCGAGTGCGTCGAGATGTTCGTTGAAGCCGTCGCTGATCCTTTGCGAGAATGCCAGTTCGCGTTGAATGCGATGGAACAGGCCGTGTAACAGAATCTGCTGGCGTACATCGGCATCGTTTTCAGGGAGCATTCATAAGGGCCACGCGAACCACCGCAACCCACCGCAGGAGACTGGGCCATGCGCTTGACCCGGAAAGCGTGGTGGTGGCCCCTCAGGTTCCGGCTGGCTCGTGGCGCGCGTTCCGCTCGCTTGGTCGAAGATCACCATCGGACCGCAGAGCGACACCCCCACAGCCGACCCGCGTCTCGCTCGCAGAGCGAGATGACTTCCTCGAAGCAGCGCTGCGCGAGCTGCGGATTGACCTGCGCCTCCGCACCAGTTGCCGCGCCAAGCAACACAAGCAGAAACAGAGCGCTGAGACGGTACCGGGTCTGCATCGGAGCACCTCTCTTGGAATGTCTCGACGAACCACC
>JBKJMP010000611.1:0-4642 GCA_046596395.1 Gemmatimonadaceae bacterium | reverse complement strand
GCGCTCGACCAGAGCGTGATGGGCGGACCGCAGACGCGCCTCGTCATCGCCGAGGCGGGCGTGGGCAAGTCATCGCTCGTTCGCCGATGACGAGGCGCGTCTGCGGTCCGCCCATCACGCTCTGGTCGAGCGCGAGCACGAGCGTGCGCAGCTCGTTCGAGCGCCCGACGAAGCGATTGAAGACGAGCTGCGGCGTTGCGCCGCTCGTCGAGCCCGCAACCACGACCTTGTCGCGGCCCTCGCGCTTTGCCTCGAAGAGCGCCCGATCAGCGGTGGTGAACAGCGCCTCGAACGATTCTCCATGCGCCGGAGCAGTCGCCACACCTATCGAAAGTGTCACCGACATGGTGCGGTCGGGCTCCTCGCGCAGTGGCACCTGCGACGCGCCCGTAGTCCGGCGCACCGTTTCTGCGACCCCTTCGGCGCCAGCGGCATCGAGCCCGGGCAGCAGCACCACGAACTCGTCACCGGCGTACCGGCCCACGTACTGTCCCGGCTTGAGGAGGCTCCGCACAACTTCCGCCACGAGCCGCAGTGCATCGTCACCGGCCAGGTGGCCGAACGTATCGTTGACCGTCTTGAACTGGTCAACGTCGATGACGAGCAGCGACACTGGCGCACCTGTTCGGCGTCGCTCGGCGAGTACGGCTGCCGTGACGTTCACGAAGGCACGGCGCACCAGCGCGCCGGTGAGATCGTCCTCCTCCGACACCTGCACCGTGGTGTGGGCACCCGACCGGCGCAACGGCGTGACCCGTTGCGCAGCCGATGGCGCGCTGACGGTGCCACGCCGGACGAGCTCTTCGAATAGCGCGAACAGGCGCGGGTCGAACTGGCGGCCCACCTCGCGGCTCATGATCTCCACGGCCTCGAGCTGCGAGAACGCGCGCTTGTAGCTGCGCTCCGTGGTGAGCGCATCGTACACGTCGGCGATGCAGAGGATGCGCGCCGGCAACGGAATCGACTCCGCCACGAGGCCGTCGGGATACCCATTGCCATCCCAGCGCTCGTGATGGCTGCGCACCATCGGGGCCACGTCCCACGGGAACTTCACATCGGCCAGGAGTTGCTCTCCCGCGGCGGGATGCTGGCGCACCAGCGCCCACTCCTCTTCCGTGAGCTTGCCCGGCTTGTTCAACACCTCAGCCGGTACGATCAGCTTGCCCACGTCGTGCAATAGCGCGCCGATGCGGAACCAGAACAGCGACGTCTCGTCGAGCCCCGCCTTCGCGGCGAGTGCGCCCGCGAGGTCCGCGACGCGCTCGCAGTGACCCTGTGTGTGCACGTCTTTCGATTCGATCGATTCGCCCCACTTCCGGACGACGTCGAGGAAGTCGCCCTCGAGGCGCGCCATGCGCCGGCCCACGTCGGCGAGCTCGTGCCGGGAGCGAAGCTGCGTAAAGCAGGCGTGCGCGCGGTTGAGTGCCTGGAGCGTCTCACGATTGCGTCCCAGTCGTCCATACAGCTCCGCGAGCTCCCGGTTGGCGTCGCCTTCGAGGGCGCGATCCTTCGCCGCGGCGGCAACATCGCGCGCGATGACGAGGTGCGTCTCGGCTGCCGCGAGGTCACCCGTCTCGCGGGCGATGATGCCGTACACCTTCGAGGCCTCGCCATTGGCGCGCGCGTCGTCGAGATGCTCGGCGAGCGCCATCGCGCGGTCGCAGCGCCGCTTGGCCTCCTCGTAGTCACGCTTCTCGAGCTGGAGGGCCGCCGTGTTCACCTCGAGCTGTACGCGGGTCGACAGGCCGCCCAGCGCGTTGGCGATCGTGAGCGCTTCGGCGAAGGCCTCCTCGGAGGCGTCATATCGGCCGAGCGCCATGTTGGCGAGACCGAGGTTGTTCAGGGCGACGACGATGTTGTCGAGCAACGAGTACATGCGCCCGTGCGCAAGCCCTTCCTGGAAGTGGCGGAGCGCCTCGCGGAAGTCGCCGCGTATGCTCGCCATCGTTCCGAGGTTCGTCATCACGTCCACTTGCAGACGCGGGTCGGTGGTGCTCGTACCGCGCTGCAGGGCTTCGTGGAACAGCTGCTCCGCATGATCGAGATCGCCCTGACGCCACCGGACGGCCGCGAGGACGTTTAGCGCATGACCGAGTGCGTTGCGCTCGTCACCGAGCTCCGCGGTGGCAACGGCGGCGATGGCGCAGTCTTCGGCAGCGGGGTAGTCGGCGTCCACCTCATAGGTGCGCGCGATCCACCGCAGCAGCATGGAGGCCATCGATGGCGACGGTGCGGCCATCGTCCGGAGCGCATTTTCGTACTGCGCGCGGGCCTCAGCGCGGCGCCCGAGCTTGTCGAGGGCGCGCGCTTCCTCGATGAGCGCGTTGGTGGAAAGCTGCGATTTTGCCGGGGTTTCCAGTAGCCGCAGGTGCTGTCCGCGGGCACCTGGGCTGTTGTCTGTCATCTAGGCTCGACCGAGAAACGAATGAACCGATTCCATCGACAGAAGTTGTCGCCGCCGAGGGGCGCAACGCAACAGGGAACTTCCCTTGGCCGGCCCGCGGTGCGGGCCGGCCTCGGGGATCAGCTCGACGCGATGATGTAGCCGGAGCGGTCAGACGTAGTGGTGCAGAACATGGTGTGTCTCCAGGAATAGCGGCGCGCCTGTGGCGCGCCACGAGTCAGTGTTGTGACGGATGGGTGAGGCGAAGCGTGGTACGTAGCGCGCTTACGGGTACATCGGCGTGCCGTCTTCCTTGAACTCGGCGGCGGCGTATCCGCTGAAGTGCTTGATGCGGCGGAAGAGCACGCTTGCTTCGCGATCCATCTTGGAGACGAGAGAGAGGTCCGCCACCGACTCGTCGATGCAGCTGCCGATGTCCGGGCAGAACAGCATGGTCCAAGTCTTCATGTCGGTCGCGCTCACGTTCGGGAAGTACATGTAGAGCTGGACGTCCTTGGCCGGGTTGAATCGCATCGCCGGGAAGAAGTCCATGCGGGAGTTGACCATCGCCGCGTTCTTCACGATGACGGTGATCGTCACGGGAAGCACCTGGGGCGTGCAGGGGAGGTTCCAGGTGGACGGTCCGTAGCCAGACGTCGTGAGATCGCAGACGGAGTTGGCCGGCAGGTCGAGCCGGTTGGGTCCGAGCGGGAGGCTCTGGTTCTGGGTTGGGTCGATCTTGAAGGTGTAGGTGCCGTCAGCGATGCCATAGATGATCTTGGAGGCGGCATCGGGCACGAACTTCGAGCGCGCCTCGATAGGACGATTCCGGCCTGCTTCGGTCGGTGACGTCACTTCGCCGGAGCACGCGCCCACGAGGGCGGCGGCGGCGAGTAGAAATGTGCTGCGGGCCTGCTTCGGCAAACGCATGGGACTCCTCTCGGTACTGTGGCTGGTGGAATTCGGCCCGGTGTCACCTGCGATCGGCATCGTCGCTGACCGTGACGTCCGGCTACTCACCGCGACAGGCTAGATGGTCGTGGCGACTGACGCTAAAGCAATGCTGGGGCCGTGTTTTCGATGGACATAATGTCCCACCGATGGGGTTGTCCTGCGGCGATCGAACGCTGTTTCGGACATTATTGAAGATGGTTGTCGTAACAATGACCGACCAAAGATTCAACTTTCGCGTTGTATTCTGCAATAATTCAGGCATTTTGCAGGAGCATGTCGGCACGTTGCCACTCTCAAGCCGAGGCGGTCGCTCACCTTGTCTAGTGAGCGTAATAGTCTGTGCCTTAGTGACTTACGACACGTCACGCCCCAACTGTCATGAGCGATTGGTGGTTACTCGCGGCGTGCGCAGGTCTCTTTCTCGTTGCGCTGTCTTGAATTAGTACACCCCGCCTCAAATAGCCGCCCGGCCGGCCCGCGAATAGGGGGCCGGCCGGTCGACGACTTCATGCTGCCAGTCAGCTCGAAGCGATGATGTAGCCGCTGGGGCTCACGGGCTGAGTCCGATTCAATTTCGTTATCTCGAGCGGCGGGATATAGCCGCTCATCGCGAAACGCGTAGCGAGGCAACGGTGCATTGGTATCTCCAGGGACAGCGCGGAGCTATACGCGCCGGGTGAGGAACGATGGGTGGGCTGCGGTATCACGTGCGATTCTCGAGGGTCTAGTGCCCGCCTGGCTGTACCTCACCTGCGTTGAACTCCGCCGCTGCGTATCCGCTGAAGTGCTTGATGCGGCGGAAGAGCACGCTCGCGTCACGATCCATCATGGTGACCAGATCTCTGTCGTTGGCTGACTCGTCGATGCAGCGTCCCGTATTCGGGCAGTACAACATCGTCCAGCTCTTCTTGTCCTTCTTGTTCACCCTCGGAACGTACAGGAACAGCTGGACGTCGTTCTGGGGGTTGAACCGCATCGCCGGGAAGAAGTCCACGCGCGAGTGATCCGAGGTGGCGCCCTTCACGACGGCCGTGATCGTCAGCGGCAGCAGGTGCGGCTTGCACGGCTGGTTCCAGGTGGACGGGCCATAGCCGGAGCTCGTGAGATCGCAGACCGAGTTGGCGGGCAGCTCGAGCCTGTTGGGGCCGAGGTTGAGGCTCTGGTTCCGGCGCGGATCGATGGTGAAGGTGTAGGTGCCGTCCTTAATGCCGTACATGATCTTGGAGGCGGCATCGGGGACGAACATCGAGCGTGCCTCCACAGAGCGGGGCTGAGCCGACTCCGTGGAGACGTGACTTCGCCAGA
>JBKJMP010000569.1:0-3523 GCA_046596395.1 Gemmatimonadaceae bacterium | reverse complement strand
CAGTGAACGCGCCCTTCTCGTGGCCGAACATCTCGCTCTCCACCAGGTCGCGCGGAATCGCCGCGCAGTTCACGCGAATGAATGGGCGCTCGCGTCGCGGGCTGCCGAAATGGATCGCCGCCGCCACGAGCTCCTTGCCAGTGCCAGACTCCCCCGTCACGAGCACGCGCGCATCGGTGGGCGCGATCCGCAAGATGAGCTCACGCACGTGCGCCATCGCCGGGCTTTCGCCGATCATGTCGCCCGCGAGCCCCAGGTCCTCACGGAGCGCCCGCGCCTCTCGCCGCACTCGGCGCAGCTCGAGCGCCGACGCGAGCGCCACGAGCACGCCTTCGGGCGTCAGCGGCTTCTCGAGGAAATTGAACGCGCCGAGCTTCGTGGCCTGGACCGCATCGCTCAATCCCGCCTTGCCGCTCATCATGATCACGGGAACGTCGGGTACCGATTCGCGCAGGCGTGCGAGTGTGCCCAGTCCGTCCATCTCCCCGGGCATCATGAGGTCGAGGAGCACGACGTCTGGCGCACTTTCGCGCGCGCGCGCGAGCCCGCTCATCCCATCCGCCGCATCGCGCACCTCGTACCCCTCGCTCGAAAGGAGCGCGCCCACCATCCGGCGAATGTTCGGCTCGTCATCCACGATCAGAACGCTCGGCATTCGCGGCTACCTCGCCGCGGCGTGAGTCGCCGGCGTCTCCGTCGGCAGCAGCAAGCGCATCGTCGTTCCGACACCCACCGTGCTGTCCACCTCGACGGCGCCGTCGTGTGCAAGGAGCGTCTGTCGCACGATCGCCAGTCCCAGCCCCGTGCCCCCGGCCTTGTGGGTCACATACGGTTCCCAGATTGCGTCGATCCGTGAGGATGCGATCCCCGTTCCTTCGTCGCGAACGCTGACCTCCACCATCGGTCGTCCCGCCCGTTGCGTGCGGCTCACGCGCAACGTGATCGGTGATTCCATTGGGCTCGCCTCCACGGCGTTCATCAACACGTTCGTCAGCGCCCGCCCGAGCGCGTCCACGTGGCCCGGCACCATCGGTACCTCGTCGTCCACGTCGATCGCCAGATGGCGCTCCGAAGGCACCGCGCTCCGCGCTACGCTGCGCACGAGTTCTCCGAGATCGACCGGCGCACGCGGACCCTCGGGCAGTCGGCCGAACTGCGCGAAGCTCTTCGCCATCACCTCGAGCCTTCGCGTCTCCGCTTCGAGCACGTCGATCGTCTCGCCCAGCGAGTCCGGTGCATCACGTCGGAGTCGCGCCACCGCGAAGCGGATCGGCGTGAGCGGATTCTTGAGCTCGTGCGCCACCTGTCGCGCCGATTCTCGAAGCGCCGTCGCCCGCTCCGCTTCGAGCGCTCGTGAGCGGCCCTTCTTCAACTCCGCCGACATCTCTCGCATGCGATTCCTCAGCACGACGAATTCTGGCGCCCCCTTGCGCGGTGGCACGTCGGGAAGCTCCTCGCCCCGCCCGATCGTGTCCGTCCAGCCGACGAGCTCACTGAGCGGCCGGCTCAGGTTGCGGCTCAGGTGGCCCGCCACGCGTGACGCGACGAGGGTGAGGAGCAGCGCCACCACGAGCGCGACGCCCGCTCCCACGGCTGGCGCACGCCGGCGCATGAGGAACTCCATCTGCCTCGCCCGCAACAGCCCCTCCTCCAGCGCGCGCTGGTGCTCGACCAGCACGGAGTCCGCGGCGGGCGCGAGCGGCGACGATCGCGCCACGCCAAGCGCGGCGCGTCCGGTCGATGCGATCCGTTCCATCGCCGGCGTCGTCGCGACCTGCGGAAGCACCAGCACCACGGTGAGCTCCCACGCCGCCGAAAGCAGGATCGTCGGAATGAGGGCGAATCCGAGGAGGATCAGGAACAGACGTACGCGGAATCCGACCTGCTTCACGGGGCTCCCTGCGGGGCGGCGTTACGGCGGCGTGTCGATAACATACAGGAAAGCTCACCCGTCCAACCACCCTCACACCGGCCCATGCGCACTGCGACGAGCTATCGGACCTTCAAGACCGCGAAGCGCCAGGAGATCATCGACATCACCGACGACGTCGACCGCTGTCGCGCCGAGGCGGACATCGCCGAAGGCTTCGTGCTCGTCTCGGCCATGCACATCTCCGCGTCCGTCTTCGTCAACGACCACGAGCCCGGCCTCTGGGCGGACATCCTCGACTGGCTCGAGTCGCGCATCGCGCCGTGGTCCCCCGACGAGTACCGGCACAACACGGGCACCGGTGAGGACAACGCTGCGGCGCACCTGCGCTCGCTCGTCATGGGGCACGAGGTCATCGTACCGGTGACCAAGGGCGAGCTGGATCTCGGTCCGTGGCAGCGGGTGTTTTACGGAGAGTGGGACGGCCAGCGCCCGAAGCGTGTGATCTTCAAGGCCATGGGCGCCTGACGACAAGAAACCAGCCCACCAACTGTCATTCCTGACCCCAAGTCTGTACCTTTCCCCCTGGTCACGCAGGAAGGCGCGAGCTCCAAGCCCGCGGCGACAGGCGTGACCAGTCACTGACGGTGACGGCGTGATCGGTGCCGCCCTGGAAGACTGCGCGTCCGCGCAGTGGGGCGAGCCGGTGTACGCACGCACCGCGAACCATCGCCCGCGCGACCGTCGCGCCTTTAAGGACAGAATGAATCCACGCAATTCGCGGAACGCGCCATCGCACTCAGGTGCGGCGCTCATCCACCGCGGCCCCCAGGCGCTCAGCGCCCCTCGCGCTTCCAGCGCCAACTACGCCCCGCAGATGCACGCCCCCAACGCGGCCCTCCTCATCGACTTCGACAACGTCACGATGGGAATCCGCTCCGACCTCGGCAAGGAGCTGCGCACGCTCCTCGGGTCGGACATCATCAAGGGCAAGGTCGCAGTCCAGCGAGCCTACGCCGACTGGCGCCGCTACCCGCAGTACATCGTCCCGCTCGCCGAGTCCTCGATCGACATGATCATGGCGCCGGCGTACGGGTCGTCCAAGAAGAACGCCACCGACATCCGCCTCGCCGTGGACGCGATGGAGCTCGTCTTCACCCGCCCGGAGATCGGCACGTACATCCTGCTCTCCGGCGACAGCGACTTCGCCTCGCTCGTCACCAAGCTCAAGGAGTACGGCAAGTACGTCATCGGCGTGGGCATTCGTGAGTCGTCCAGCGACCTGCTGGTGATGAACTGCGACGAGTACTACAGCTACAACGCCCTCGCCGGCCTCGTGAAGAACTCCGAGGAAGAGGAGTCGGCGAAGAAGTGGGATCCGTGGGAGCTCGTGACGGAGTCGGTGAATCACATGAAGCGCAACGGCGACGTCATGCGCTCCGACCGGCTCAAGCAGGTCATGCAGGAGATCGACAGCTCGTTCGACGAGAAGGATCTCGGCATGGCGAAATTCTCGCGCTTCGTGCAGGACGCGGTGCAGCGCGGGCCATTGTCCAGCTTCGTGGCGGACAGCAGCCCGCGCTGCACCGCGTCCTGCACGAAGCGCGAGAATTTCGCCATGCCGAGATCCTTCTCGTCGAACGAGCTGTCGAT
>JBKJMP010000430.1:0-7486 GCA_046596395.1 Gemmatimonadaceae bacterium | reverse complement strand
CGGCGATGCGCGTGGAGCGCGCGGCAGTACACGGACGTGCGGCGCAGCGCTTCGCGGCGACGAACGCGGTTGCCGAAGCGTTCTTTGCGACGCATGCGGACGCGATCGCGCGTGCGTGCCAGGCGTTGGCGCGGTGCTTCCAGGCGGGGGGGCGCATGTTCGTCTGTGGAGACGGCGCGCAGCGGAGCGACGTCGCCCACGTCGTCGTGGAGTTCCTCCATCCCGTGGTGACTGGCAAGCGTGCGCTCCCGGCTATCGGATTACCTCAGGTCCGAGATCATTCTGCCGAGCATGCGCTGGCGACGATGTCGCGGCGCGGTGATATCCTGATGGTGCTGAGTGGAGGAGCGCTGGAATCGGAGGCACGGGCGATCCTCGCAGCGGCGCACGAACGCGGGTTGCTCACGATCGTGCTTTCTGGCACCGCGACCGCACCGTTGAGTACGGACCACCATTTCCCGGTGCCGTCGGCGGACGCCTGCATCGTGCAGGAGACGCACGAGATGCTCTATCACGTCCTCTGGGAGCTGGTGCACGTGTTCTTCGAGCATCGTCCGGTCTCGTCGTGATCCACTCGGCGAACTTGCCTCGCTGCGACGAGACCGACGGCGCGTGTCACCTCTGTGGGGACGAGGCCGTGGTAGGGCGACTGCTCGACATCGATGCGCGCGCGGGAACGGGAACGGTCGCGTTTGCCGACAGCTCCGCGACGGTGGCGCTCGACCTGGTGGACGTGCGCGTCGGCGACGACGTGCTCGTGCATCTCGGTTTCGCGATCGAGCGAGTGGAACCATCATGACCGGCGATCGCGACTTCGCGCGCGAGTTGTATCCCTTCCTGTTCGCGCCGGCAGCGGACAGCGCGGGGTCGGCATCCGCGCTGCTCGAGTCCGTCCGAAGCTCCACGATGGCGAAGTGCGCGGAGGTGGTTGCGCTGCGACGCGAGCTGATCGACGAGTTCGAGGAGCAGCTTGGCCTCGCCGCGGACATGATGGCCGAGCGGTTCGCGCGTGGCGGCAAGCTGCTGGCGTTCGGTAATGGCGGGAGTGCGACGGACGCCGACGATGTGGCGGTGGACTGCATCGATCCGCCACGTGCCGGTTGGCGCTCGCTCGCCGCGCTTTCCCTCTCCGCCGACAGCGCGACGGTGACCGCCCTCGCCAACGACGTCGGCATCGAGCAGGTGTTCGCGCGGCAGGTCGCCGCGCTTGGCGCGCGTGACGACATCGCGCTGGGCTTCTCGACGAGCGGCAACTCGACCAATGTCGTGGCGGCATTCGTGGAAGCGCGTCGGCGCGGAATGCTCACCGTCGCGTTGACGGGCTACGATGGGGGCGCGATCGCGCGCGGAGGCGCCGTGGACTTCTGCTTCGTTGCGCGTCGCGAGTTCGTCCCCCGCATTCAGGAGGGGCACGCAACGCTCTGGCATGCGCTGCTCGATCTCGTGCAGGCGTCGCTCGACGATCGCGACGAGGCGGGGGCATGAGCATGCGATTCGTGGATGAGTACCGCCAACCCGGCGGCATTGCCCTCCTGAGCGCCGAGATCGTCCGCCTGGCGCACGGGAAGCGCGTGAAGCTGATGGAAGTGTGCGGTGGTCACACGCACGCCATCTACAAGCACGGACTTCAGGACCTGCTGCCCGAGAACGTGGAGCTCGTGCACGGGCCCGGCTGTCCGGTGTGCGTGATCCCGATGGGGCGCATCGACGACGCGATCGCCATCGCGCGCACGCCTGGCGTGATCTTCGCTACCTATGGGGACATGATGCGCGTTCCCAGCTCCACGGGGAGCTTGATCGACGCAAAGGCCGATGGCGCCGACGTCCGCTTCATCTATTCGCCGCTCGATGCGCTCGCGCTCGCGCGCAAGAACCCCGACCGCGAGGTGGTGTTCTTCGCCGTCGGATTCGAGACGACGGCGCCGTCCACCGCGGCGACGCTGCTCCGTGCCCGTGCCGACGGAGTGAAGAATTTCTCGGTCTTCTGCAACCACGTCACGATCATCCCGGCCATCAAGGCGATTCTCGATTCGCCAGGCATGTCACTGGATGGATTCATCGGACCCGGACACGTGAGCACCATCATCGGGCTCCGTCCGTTCGAGTTCATCCCGCGAGACTACGGATTGCCCATCGTGGTGACCGGATTCGAACCCTCGGACATTCTCCAGTCGGTGGTGATGATCCTGCGGCAGCTGGCGAGTGGTGCCGTGAGCGTGGAGAACCAGTATGCGCGCGTCGTGCGCGATACAGGGAACCGTCGAGCGATGGAGATGCTGTCCGAGACGATGATGCTGCGGCCATTCTTCGAGTGGCGCGGTCTCGGTTTCATTTCACAGAGTGCGCTCGCGCTGCGTCCCGAGTTCGCGGACCTGGATGCCGAGGTGCGATTCACGGTCCCGAACGTCCGCGTGACCGATCCGAAGGCGTGCCAGTGTGGCGAGGTGCTGAAGGGGGCGATAAAGCCCTGGCAGTGCAAGGTGTTCGGCGCCGCGTGCACCCCCGAAACGCCGATTGGCTCGTGCATGGTGTCGCCGGAGGGCGCGTGCGCTGCGTACTATAACTACGGCCGCTACTCGCTCATGCGGCAAGGCGACGCAGGCAGCATCCCGGTGGGCGCATGACAGGTAGCCGCATCGAGTCGTCCTTGCCGGCGCAGCTCGGCCGGATGGAGCGCGCTCGCGTGGTGCGCGACGCTGCGCCACGACTGCGAGACGAGCACATCACGCTCAGCCACGGGAGTGGCGGCAAGTCGAGCCACGCGCTCATCGAGTCGCTCATCCTGCCGGCCTTTCGCAATCCGTTGCTCGATGGTGGCGCGGACGCCGCGGTCTTTGCGACCGGCGCGGAGAGTGGGCGCATCGCGATGACGACGGACAGCTACGTGGTGAGCCCGCTCTTCTTCCCGGGTGGTGACATCGGCAAGCTCGCCGTGCACGGCACGATCAACGACCTCGCCGTCTCCGGCGCGCGTCCCATTGCGTTGTCGGTGGGACTGATCCTCGAGGAAGGGCTCGACATGGCGCTCCTCCGGCGGGTGATCGAGTCGATGGCCGCAGCGGCACTGGCGGCAGGCGTGCCGATCGTCACGGGCGACACGAAGGTGGTGCATCGCGGAAAGGCAGACCAGGTCTTCATCAACACCACTGGTGTGGGCGTGGTGGGTGCGGACATGCGGCTCGATGTCGAGCGCGTGCAACCGGGCGACGTGGTGCTCATCAGCGGAAGCATCGGCGATCACGGGATGGCCGTGATGCTCGCACGGGAGGCACTCGAGCTCGACGCCGAGATCGAGAGCGACACGGCTCCGCTCCATGGCCTGGTCGCCGCGCTGCTCGAGGCGGCTCCGGACACACGGGTGATCAAGGATCCCACGCGCGGCGGAGTGGCCAGCAGCTTGAACGAGATCGCGATGCGCGCGCGGCTCGGGATCAGCATCACCGAGGAAAACGTTCCCGTGCGCCAGGCCGTCCGCGGTGCGTGTGAGATCCTCGGATTGGAGCCGCTACACATCGCGAACGAAGGCAAGCTCGTGGCGATCGTGCCGCGCGAACAGGCATCGGTGGCGCTCGCGGCGCTGCGCAGCCACGCGCTGGGCGCCGAGTCTGCAATCATCGGTGAAGTGATCGCACAACCGGAGGGGATGGTCCTGCTGCGAACAGGAATTGGCGGCTCGCGCGTGCTCGACATGCTCGTCGGAGATCCGTTGCCGAGGATCTGTTGAGTATGAGTGGTTGGGGTCAGAGTCAAACGGGATTTGACTCTGACCCCGGAGCGTCGTTGTTGGTTGGGGTCAGAGTCAAACGAGATTTGACTCTGACCCCGGTAACCCAGAAAGGCACGTACGGATCCTTCGCTAACGCTCAGGATGACAACCATGGCCGCATCAACTACTGAAACACCAGCAGAAGCCTCCGGCGAAAAACTGCGCGGTGGCCAGCCCTCCATTCCGGAGACGCTGCCCGAAGAGAAGCGCGAGCGGCTCCCGCTCGGGCCCTTGAAGAACATCCATGTGTTCTGGATGGCCGGCATGAGTTGCGACGGCTGCACCATCACCGTCGCCGGCGCCACGAATCCCGGCATCGAGGGACTGCTGCTCGGCACCGTGCCCGCGATGCCGAAGGTGCTGCTGCATCATCCGGTGCTCTCGGTGGAAGCGGGCGCCGAGTTCATGCAATCGTTCAAGGACGCGTACGCCGGCACGCTCGGCGACCCGTACGTCGTGGTCTTCGAGGGATCGGTGCCCGACGAACGCATCGCGGCGCGCACGGGTGGCTACTGGTCGGCGATGGGTTCGGAGCTGATGTCGGGGGAGGCCGAAGGTGGTGGCAGCCGCATGGTGCCGACTGCCGAGTGGCTCACGCGGCTCGCGCCCGGTGCCGCGGCGACGATCGCCATGGGCACCTGCGCCACCTGGGGCGGGATTCCGGCGGCCGAGGGGAACCCGACGAACTCCATGAGCGTGATGGACCATCTCGGCAAGGAGTACCGCAGCGCCTTCGGGCTTCCGGTGATCAATATCCCGGGCTGCGCGCCGCAGGGAGACAACTTCACCGAGACGGTCTTCGCGATCCTGCTGTTCCTTCAGGGACTCGGTCCGTTGCCGTCGTTCGATGAGCTCGGCCGTCCGGCGTGGCTGTATGGCGAGACCGTGCATCGTGGCTGCACGCGCGCCGGCTACTACGAGGAAGGCGTATTCGCGAAGGAGTACGGCGATCCGGAGTGTCTCGTCGAGATCGGGTGCTGGGGGCCGGTCGTGAACTGCAACATCGTGAAGCGCGGCGCCATCAATCACATGGGCGGGTGCATGGAAGCGGGCGGCGTGTGCATCGCGTGCACGATGCCCGGATTCCCCGACAAGTTCTCCCCGTTCTACAAGGCGCCACCAGGCGGCGTCGTCTCGACAACGCTGTCGCAGGGAGTTGGCGGCGTGATTCGCCGGCTGCGCCGATTGAGCAACCGGCATGCGAGCCGCGAGACGCGGTGGGACCGCGCGAACCATGTGCCGAGTGGGTGGGCGAACGTGCCCGGCTCGACGATGGGGCTGAAGGTGATGGAGCTGTTCTACCAGAAGTGGCAGCACTGGGGTGCACGCAAGCCGGGCCGCCGGCCCGGCGAGGAGGAGTGGCTCTGGGGCGCGAATCGTCCCGGCAAGCCGAGCGACTATCACGACACGAGTGTCTCGGAGGGGAAATGAGCGACGCTGCCCTCTGGAGCGCGTGGCGGATGTGGATGATCCTCGCGGTCGTGATCATCCTCGTCGCCGCTTCGCTGCTCATCATGATCTGGCGTACTGCCCGCGGCATCTACGCCGAAGCGTTGCGCGCGCTGAAGGCCGCCGAGGCGATTCGCGTGAACACGAATCCCATCTGGGCGCTGAAGACGACGAACGAGGTTGCCGGAACGATGCTGGAGACCGTGCAGCACATCGAGGCGAACGGCGGTGCGCTCGCCGCAGCGCTCGAGTCCCACGCAGGCGCACGCTGAACCGAGGACACATGGATACCCTCTCTGCAGAAACGATTCGCAACGTCTGGACGCTGTCGCTCGTTGTGTTCGTCGTCGTGCTCGTGGTGGTGGCGATCCTCCTGACCCTCATCCTGCGCGCCGCGCACGACATCAAGCGCGGCACCGCGATCATCTGGAATGTCGGGCAGCGCATCGCGAACAACACCATCCAACTGTCGCTGCTCTCGCGGACGAACGATGCCGCGAAGGCGATCCTGACATCGGCGGTGGGCGTGGTCGGCGCGACCGCGGCGATCCAGGCGCACGCGGCGGATTGTCCGGGCTGCCCGGCGTGCGTGCTCGGGCCGAGGTGGCAGCGATGAATCCATTCACGTTGCTCATGCTGTTGTCGGTGATCGGGGCCGCCGCGCTGTTCATCGCGCTGGCGCTCTTCCTTCACAACATCTCCACCCAGCTCGAGAAGATCGGGGGCGAGGAGAAAGGGTACGGCGTGCGGGCGAGCTACCTGTCGAAGATCCGGATGGGCGTGCGCGCGATCGAGGTGGAGACCGGCATGATTGCGCCGCAGGTCACGTTGCTCAACACCACGCTCACGCAGGTGCGCGATGGGTTGATCGTGGTGGACAACAACCTCGGCGGCGTGATTGCTGCCGTCTCCAAGCAGGGGGTGCCATGAACGCGTCGATCATGCCGCCAGCGGTCTACACCATCTGGTGGGTTGGGCTCATCCTCACACTGGTGGTGTTCGTCCCCCTGTCCGTGTTCCTCCTGCATCGCACCTACGTCGCGGCGCGCTCGATTCGCCGGTACGCCGACGAGGCGCTGACCGCCGCCGCGGGGATCGCGGGAAACACCAAGTACATCCCGGCGCTCGACAGCACGATCGCCGTCGGCAGCGCGATGGTGGGCGTGGCAGGACAGATCGTTACCAAGCTGGACACGGCGGCGACCGTGCTGGCACAACGCGCGGAGTGAAACCACCACCATGCTCCTGACACTCACGCTCATCACCGTCGCGCTCGTGGTCGTGGCACTGGCGGGCTACCTCATCCTCATCGTCACGCAGCTCATGGCAGCGCAGCGCAGCATCGCCGCGATCGCGGATGGGCTGGAGGCGGTTGCCGGACACACCGCGCCGCTGCCGGAGAAGCTCACGACCATCAACGGCGCACTCGTGCAACTGCTCACCGGCCTCCAGGCCGCCGACCGCCATCTCGGGCGCGTCGCCACCGTCTTCAAGCTCGGCTGACCCCATGTGCTTCAAGAATCTGCCCGTCGAGTTCGACGCAGACGGCAAGGCGTTTCTCAAGGACGGCGCGGCCAATCCGTACTCGACCGCCGTCGCCGCGCCACCCGGCGTTCCGAAGCAACTCGATCACGACAAGGTGCTCGAGCTGGTGAAGCGCAACGGCCACATCAAGGACGTGGACTACGATCCAGTGACGCGCGTAGCGGGTGCGCTGGCGTTCCACACGGTGACGGACGTGAAGGAGCGCAAGGTGCTCGAGACGCGGTCGGTCGCCACGCTCTTCCGCGGCTACGAGGTGATCATGATCGGCCGCGATCCGCGCGACGCGATCTACATCACCTCGCGCGCCTGCGGCGTGTGCGGCGGTGTGCACTCCACGTGCTCGGCACTCGCCATCGAGATGGCCATCGGATGCCAGCCGCCACCGCTCGGTGTCCTGATCCGCAACCTCGCGCTCGCCCTGGAGTTTCTCTACGACCACCCGCTCCATCTGCACCTGCTCGCGGGCCCCGACTACTCGGCCGCGATCGTGGAGGGCACGAATCCGGGCTTGCTGGACCGTGCTCGCACCACGCCGGCGAAGCATGCCGACGTGCACGGCTACCGCACGATGTTCGACCTGATGACGGACCTCAATCCACTCAGCGGCAGCCTCTACCTCGAGGCGCTCGCGATGACGCGCGTGGCGCGCGAGGCGTACGTCCTGATCTGCGGCAAGTACCCACACCCGCAGACGATCGTGCCGGGTGGCATGAGCTCGACCATCAA
>JBKJMP010000321.1:0-21465 GCA_046596395.1 Gemmatimonadaceae bacterium | reverse complement strand
AGCTCGGTGATCATCATGCGAACGGGGAACGGGGAACGGGGAACGGGGAACGGGGAACAGGGAACAGGGAACGGGGAACAGGGAACGGGGAACAGGGAACGGGGCCTGTCCCCTGTTCCCCGTTCCCTGTTCCCTGTCATTTTCATGGATCCCTCATCCCCCTCGATCCATGTCCTCACGTGTTGGACGAACGCTCGCAAGATGCGCCATGCTGGTCCTCGTGGCGGGATGCCGAAGCCCGCAGGCCGATGCCCTCATCGCCGAGCAGATGCGCCAGATTGGCGACGAGCTGAACTCGTCGCGACAGGAAACCGCGGTGATGCACGAGCGGATCGACTCGCTGACCACGATGGTGGCTCGTCAGGACACGGTTCTCAGGCAGCTCGCGCTGATGGCTGGAGTTCCGATGCCGATCCGTTAGCGTGGCACTGCATCGCGCCTTCGCGATGGAGCCCGCCGTCGCGGCTATATTTCGCCGTCCCACGCACAGGCGCGATGAAAATCTCCATCGAATACTGCACGCTTTGAAACTACGAGCCCCGGGCGGCCAGTCTGGCCGCCGAGCTCGCACGGGAGTTTCCGGCGGCGGAGATCACGCTCGCTCCGAGCTCGGGCGGTCGCTTCGAGGTCACGAAGGACGGGGAGCCGGTCTTCGAGAAGTCGAAGCTCAAGCGCCACGCGACTCCGGGGGAGGTCGCGGCGCTGCTGCGTCATTCGTCGTGAAAGCTCGCCCCACTCTCGAATCCGATACCTGAACCGATGCGCATCGCCATCTCGACCGGCGGCGGCGACGCCCCTGGACTCAACGCCGTCATCCGGGCCGCCGTGCTCTCCGCGATCAACCGAGGTTGGGACGTCGTCGGGATCAAGCGCGGCTATGCCGGTTTGCTGGGGGAGGACGAATGCGTCCCGCTGACCAAGCAGTCCGTGCGCGGCATCGCGCACCAGGGAGGCACGATTCTGCTGGCGACGAATCGCGGCAACCCGTTTTGCTACCCGCGCAAGCAGGCGGACGGGAGCATCCTCGAGTTCGACCGGTCGGATGAGCTGATCGAGAACGCGCGAAAGATGGGGATCGACGCGGTCATCTCGATCGGTGGCGATGGGTCGCTCAAGATTGCGCTGCAACTCTGCCAGAAAGGAATGAAAATCGTCGGCGTCCCGAAGACGATCGACAACGACGTGAGCGGCACGGTGACGACCTTCGGCTTTGACACCGCCGTGAATACGGCGATCGAGGCCATTGACAAGCTGCATACCACCGCTGAAAGCCATGACCGGGTCATCGTCATGGAGGTGATGGGGCGCGACGCTGGATTCATTGCGCTGCATTCGGGGGTCGCCGGAACCGCCGACGCCATCCTCATCCCCGAGATTCCGTACGACATCAACAAGGTCTGCCAGAAGATCATGGCGCGGAACTCCGCCGGCCGACTCTTCTCCATCGTGGTGGTCGCGGAAGGTGCGTTCCCGGTGGGCGGTGACGTCCACACGCTTGGCGAGTCGCTACCGGGGCAGGCCCGCCGCGTTGGCGGGATCGCCGACCTGATTGCGCGGGAGATCCAGACGATCACGGGCAAGGAGACACGGTCGCTGGTGCTGGGGCACCTCCAGCGAGGGGGACAACCGACCGGATACGATCGCCTGCTCGCGACGCGCTTCGGCGGTGCGGCGGTACGGGCGATCGCCGAGGAGAGCTGGGGGCACATGGTGGCGCTCCAGACCCCGCACATCGTTACCGTGCCGATCGAGGAGGTGCTGAAGGACATGAAGCGGGTAGACGTCACGCACGACCTCGTGGCGACGGCTCGCGCCGTGGGGATCAGCTTCGGGGACTGAGGGTAGGAGGAGGGGCAGGAGTGTGGGGATGTCCATAACGTCCCCATCGCCTGTCCCGCCCAGTGGACAACGCCTGTTTGCATACAGTCCGCGGGATCACCATTGGACCAGCTAACCGTATGTATCGGTTTGAGTTACCGGAGCCGCGCGACATATGTCGCGTCTGGCACCCCACGTGCCCTACAACTGGCGTAACGCGCGATGTCCGCGCGACGCAAATGAGACCATAGATGATGAGCGTTCGCACCCTGATCCTGACCATTGCCTGCACGGCCGGCTTCGCCGGCGTAGCGGATGCCCAGCAGCCTCAACAGGCGCAGGGCAGCGATAGCGTGCCAAAGGCCTATCTTCCGCCTCCGGGCATGTGCCGCATCTGGTTGAACAAGGTGCCGGCCAAGCAACAGCCAGCACCAACGGACTGCCCGACGGCAGTCAAGAACAAGCCGCCCAACGGCAGGGTCCTTTTCGGTGACGATTACGTACAGAAGGGCAAGAAGCCGGATGACGAGAAGGAGCTTCCGTTCATCAAGAAGTTCGGAGAGGATCGGAAGAAGCCGTAGCAGCACCGCGCACGTTTCTCGCTTCGCGCGGTGCCATGCGTGAAGTAAGGGACCAGTACCTGCCGCCCGATCACGACGCGTTCGTGCGGGCCGACCCGCCGACAGGGCGGGTGATCGTCATCGCGCCGACCCGGGCGGCGTGCGAGACGATCGAGCTCGCTGTGGGTCTCCACATCGAAACCTACCTCGAGAAGCATTTCGGCCAGCGCGTGCGCGAGCTCGCGCGGTCGCGGCAGGGCTTCGGCATCGTTGCCGGAACGGGATCGGGCAAGACGCTCGCAATCCGTCCCATCTCCGAGGAGCTACTCGGGACGACCGAGCTTCGCGTCGGCGTGATCAACCGGGAGCGCGAAGCCACGCCGGATACGCCGAGCTGGAACGTCATCATCGTGACGACCGGCATTGCACGCCGCTGGTTCCAGGACGGCGACATCCTGCCGAGCGACACGCTCATCGTGGATGAGATCCACCAGACGTCGGCGGAACTGGAGCTGTGCCTCGCGCTGGGTAAGCGCACGGGGTGCCGCTTCATCTGGCTGTCGGCGACCGTGGACCCGACGTTCTACCGGCAGTACCTCGAGAGCGCCGACGTCCTCGAGGTATACGCCTTTGATCCTGAGAAGGCGGCGAAGGTCGAGGTCATCTCGAAGGACGTCGGCGAGTTCCTCGACGACAAGTTCCTCCAGCGCGTGTTCAAGGAGAAGCGCGGCGTCGCGATCTTCGTCCCGACACGGAAGGGCGTCGAGCAAGCGGCGGAGAACGTGCGCATGCGCGCGCCACGCATCAACACGGCGCACTATCACGGTGGCGAACCGATTCGCATCCTGCGGCCGTTCCTCGAGGGAGAGGAGGCCAAGCCGTACGTGCTTGCGATGACTGCGGCTGGCCAGAGCGCGCTCAACGTGCGTGGGCTCGACACCGTCGTCATCGACGACACGCGCTTCACGTCGATCGTCGAGCGGGGCAAGAACGTGCTCACGAAGCTGCACCTCGGCGCCAACGAGATCCTGCAGATGGCCGGGCGTGTGCACGGCCGAGTGACCGGTGGCCGAGTGTTCATCCTCAGCGATCGCGATATCGACTTCAAGACGCTGAAGCCGACGGCGCCCGAGTTCCAGCTTGCGGGTGACTCCGAGCGGGTCGCCATCACGTGTGCGGACATCGGCGTGAACGTCGAGGAGCTCGAGCTTCCCGTTCCGCTCGACAAGCTCGCATATCGCCGCGCGATGCAGTTCCTCGAGGGGCGCGGCATCATCGAGAAAGGGCGCCTCACCCGCTACGGACGCGCGGTCGAGGCGATGCCGGTCGAGCGCGAGTGGGCAGAGCTGCTCGTGAACGCCGAGGACCCGATGGTGCCGTACCTCGCGGTGATGAGCGGTGTGGAGTCGCTCCATCGGATGACACGCGAGGAGCGCGACCTCGAGGGACTCGTGGTGCCGGGCAGCGATCACCTCACCGCGTACAACGTGTACGCGGAAGCATATCGAGTCGCTGGATACGTCGGCGAAGTGTATGGCTTGCCGCGTCACCTCTTCGAGGAAGAGGCGATGCACGAGTGGGCCGAGCGGCGCGGCGTACTCGTGAAGTCGATCGAGGACGCGGCGCTGGGCATGGCGAGCGTGTATCGCGGGCTGAACATGGCCATTCCCGCCGAGATGCCGATGGCGCACGAGGGCACGCGCCGGCAATTCGCCGACCTGCTCGCGCGGTACATGCCGTTCGACCTCGTGATCGATGAGGTCACCTCCTACGGCGAGGAAGCAAGGGTCAGCAAGACGAGCGTGTGCGGTAGCTGGGGGGCGATTGCCGGAGCGCTGCGCTACTTCGCCGACAAGTTCGGCCGTCCGCGCGCGTCGATCGAGGGCACGCAGTTGCCGATGGACGTGGTTCGCCGGTATGCGACGAGTGATGATGCGAAGCTGGAGTACGACGGGGAACGCCGGAAGTCGCCACTCGTGCTGCGGAAGCGTGTCGAGTACTTCGGCTTCGAGCTCGAGCGGGAAGTCGAGGCGGTCGAGGTGTTTCCCGAGGGACGCGAGGCGGAGGCGCGCGCCGTGCTGGCCGACGCGCTCGCGCGTGGCGAAGCGAGACACTTCGCCGTGAAGGACAACCTCGGCATCATCGACGCGGTGCGGGAGGCATGGCGACGCTCGGGGGGAACCCTTCCGCGGCTCAACCAGGCGGACCTGGCCGCGATGTACGAGCGGCGCCTCTCGACGATCGATTCGCTCACCGAGTTCAAGCAAGCGGACCTCGCGCTCGCGGACGACCTCGAGGCGCACAGTCCGCGCGCCGCGCGGGCGAAGTACGACGCGCTCCCGACACAGGTGACGGTGCGCGATCGCGACGTAGAGATCGGATACGATGTCGAAGAATCCAACGGTGCGCTCACGGGTGTGGCGCGGCTCAGCATTCCCGAGAAGGTGGCGCGATCACTGACCGAGGGCGAGATCCCGGCGCTCGACCGACCGGTGCGGTACGTCGTGTACCGTGGTCAACGCGGACAGGTTCGCGCCAGAACGCTCGACGAGTTGCAGACACTGCTCGATGCGCCGTGGACGGACGAGGAAGTTGCGCGATTCAACCGCAAGCGCGAGGAGCAGCGGGAGGACGCCCGGGGCAAGCGGCGCGAGCAATCGCGGCACGAGCCAAAGCGCGGGCTTCGCGAGGGACGCGGCAAGTCCAGCCGGCCGGGCAAGCGCGAACGCGGAGGTGGAGGTGGTGGTGGTAGTGCGGCCCCCGGTGATCGTCCGCCGAAGGCGGGCGGGCGCGGTGGCAGCCGTCGCGGCGGGCCGCGGCGGCCGCGCTAGATCTCTTCCTGGTAGCTTTCCTCACGCACGATCCTGAAGCCGCGCGCGAGGTAGTTTGGCAGCGCCGCCGTGGCGTCGAGCGTGCACGTGTGCAGCGTCACGTGCGATGCACCGAGGGCGAATGCTTCCTCCACGGCGCGGGTGAGCATCCACCCGCCGAGGCCGCGTCCGAAAAATGGCGGCGCGAGCCCGAAGTACATGATCTCCACGCGATCGTCGGGATAGCGCTGGAGCTCGAAGTAGCCGGCCTTCTGACCGTCGAATTCCATCGTCCACACGTGGACGTCGGGCGAGGCGAGATAGGCGTCGAGCTCCTCCGGGCGCAAGCGTAACCGGTCGCGCCAGTGCCAGCGTTCGCCGACCAGGGCGTACCACGCGCGGTAGTCGTCCGCCTGAATGCGTGGCCATCGGGTGAGGCTGCCAGGCGTGGGCGTGCGAGCAGGTCGCAGTTCCGCGAGCGCGCGCATCTCCAGGTGCGTCCGAACGACGTCGACGATCATTGGTGTCCGCGCAGAATGCGAAACAGCGAACCGGCGCGCGTGCGCCACAGTTCTGTGGCGCCAGCACGCCAAGATAAACGTACGAATAGTGGGTACAAAAGCGTAAGTCCTTCAAGAGCAACACCTTGTGCACACACTAGCGAGCACTACCGCGGCCTGTCTATTGCCTTGGCTGGGTGCGAATAGTTGTTGTGGGTTAACAGAACTTCCGGAGACTCTATGCGAAAGATGCTCGTTGTAGGAATGTCCGTCCTGCTGGCTGCCGGCACGGCCGGCGCACAGCAGCAGATCGTGAACGGTGGGTTCGAAACGGGAACGTTCGCCGGATGGAACGTGGTGAGTCAGGCCGGATCATCGGGCAACTTCTTCACACAAACGGCGGGGTGCTCGGCCATCAACTGCTTCGCCACGAGCGGACCGCGATCGGGGAATTGGTATGCGTTGACCGATCAGAGTGGACCCGGCACGCATGAAATCTGGCAGTCGTTCACGATCACCGGCGCCGTCACGAACGCCGTGTTCAGCTTCTCCATCGCCGTTCTCAACCAGGCGGGCACGACTTCCAACTTCGGCAATCTCTCCTACACCAATTCCCCGAATCAGCACGTTCGTGTCGACCTTTTTTCCGGCGCGTACAGTCCGTTCTCCACGGCGTCACTGCAGAATTTCTTCACCGGCTCGCAGACGGAGCTCGGTGGAACGACCTATGTCGATTTCAGCGTCGACGTGACGTCACTGCTGAACGCGCCGGGCACCTACACCGTGCGTTTCGCGGAGGTGGACAATCAGTTCTACCATGCCTTCTCGGTGGACGACGTCTCCCTCGTGACGACCGCCACCCCGGAGCCGGCGAGCATGACGTTGCTTGCGACGGGCCTGGTCGGCATGATCGGCTTCGCGCGGAGACGCCGCCGCGCGGCGTAGTTGCGCGGACCTCATGCGGGAAAGGCACCCCCTCGTGGCGGGTGCCTTTCCTGTATGCGGTTCCGTTACCGGTGCAGCTTCATCCGGTGGCGTGCCGCCTTCGCGCGATTGCCGCACGTGGACATGTCGCACCAGCGGCGACGTCCATTCTTCGTCTCGTCCTGGAAGACGCGCCCGCAGCGTGGATCCGCGCAGCGGCGCACGCGAACCAGCTCCTTCAGGATCAACGCGTCGGCCGCGCTTTCGACGATCGGGATGAGCAGCCCCGCGAACGCATCGCCCACGGGGACGAACGCGCGAACGAAGGTGCCGTCGCCCTGAAGCCCGAGTCGCCGCGTGCCCGCGCTGCGGCCGAGCACGCGGTTCACCTCCGCGACCGCCTCCGCGCGCACCTCGTGGGCCGAGGCGCCACGCTCCGCGAGCGCGCGCAGCACGGAGCGCATGCGGCGCCCATCGCCCAGAACGGCAAGCGCGCCCGCCGGCTGCTGTTGCGCGCGGCGTCGCATGGATGCGGCGCGCTCGGCGTCGAGCACGCGCGCCGCCTCGAGCCACCGCACGAAGCGCTCGAAATCGTAGAGCGCGTCGCCTCCTGGCTCGCCACGATCCGAGTTCACGAAGTCGAGCCACATGCGCTCGGCGACGAATGCGAACGTGTGCCGTTCGCGTTCGTCCACTGCATCGCGGGTGGCTGAGAGCTCGAGGGGGCGTGGCATCGGCGATAGCATATCCCGCGTTACGTGGCCTCACCAGTATCTTGTCGCGGATATGTCAAACCTTGTCCAACACCTCGGGCTCGCCGCGGTCGGATCGATGAATCCGGTGAAGATCGGCGCCGTACGCGCCGTGCTCCGCCGCGTGGCACCGCACGCCACGGTCGAGGGCGTCTCGGTGCCGAGCGGGGTGCGCGACCAGCCGTGGGGCGACGAGGAGACGATTCGTGGCGCGCGCAATCGCGCCGCAGCGGCTCGCACCGCACTCGGCGCCGACTGGGGCATCGGCGTGGAGGGCGGCGTGGTGGAGGCGACCGACGGCAGTGTACGGACGTGCGCGTGGGTGGCGATCGTGGCGCGCGACGGACGCGAGGGCGTGGGCGGATCGTTATCGCTCCAGTTGCCGCCGCGCGTGGCCGCGCTCGTGCGCAACGGCATGGAGTTGGGGCACGCGATGGATGCGGTGACGGGCGAGCACGACGTGAAGCGCGGAGTGGGAGCCGTGGGCATCCTCACCAACGGCCTCGTAACGCGACAGCAGGCGTATGAAGTGTTGATCGCCTACGCGATGGCGCCCTTCCTCGACGGATCGGTCACTCCTGCACCACCGCGCGCGACAGCGACGGAAGACCCTGCGACCGCGTGATCCGGCGCTGCAACCGCTGGAGTCCATCGTAGGCGGCGTACTTGTAGGCGTCGGCGAGCGACGGAAAGTTGAACGCTGCCTGAATGAAGAAGTCGAGCGATCCGCCATAGGCGATCACGGTCATGCCGACGTGAATGAGCTCACACGCGCTCTCGCCGACAATCGTCACGCCGAGCAGCCGGCGGTCTTCGGGGTGGAAGATGACCTTCACGAAGCCGTCGCTGTCGCCGAGGATCTGGCCGCGTGGATTGATGCGGAAGCTCGAGGAGCCGATCTCGTACGGCAGCTCCTTTCGTGTCAGCGACTCCTCGCTCTCGCCGACGGTCGCGATCTCGGGAATGGTCCACACGCCATAGGGCAGGACGTCCGACACCGCGCTCTTGTACTTCAGGTCGAACGCGTGGCAGATGGCCACGCGCGCTTGCTCCATGGACGCCGAGGCGAGCGCGGGAAAGCCGATGACGTCGCCCGCCGCATAGATCCATGGTACCGCGGTCCGGTAGTGGGCATCGACGTTGAGAAACCCGCGATCGTTGACCTTCACGCCAATCGCCTCGAGACCGAGCGGAGCGGAGTTTCCCCCGCGTCCGGTGCTCACGAGCACGCAGTCCGTGGTCAGCACCGTTCCATCGTTCAGCGTGACGTGTGCGCGCTGGTTCTCCACGACCACCGTCTTCACCTCCGCATTGCTGATGACGTTGACGCCGAGGCGTGCGGTCATGGATTGGCGGAGTGCGTCGCTGACGTCGCGATCGAGGTGGGCGAGGAGGCGCGGACGCGAGTTCACGAGCGTGACGCGAACGCCGAGGGCTGCGAAGATGCACGCGTATTCGCAGCCGATCACGCCGCCGCCGACGACGATCATCGACGGCGGAATGCGCTGGAGCGTGAGGATGGTGTCGCTGTCGTGGATCACGTCGCCATCCACGGCGTAGCCAACGGGCGCGATCGGCATCGAGCCCGTCGCGATGAGGATGACGTCGCCGGAGATGAGGCGCGGCTCGAGACCGTACCGGGAGACTTCGATGGTGCGCTGGTCTATGAAGTGTGCAGTTCCCTGGATGGTCGAGATCCCGTGCTTCTCGATGTTCTCGGCGATGATCGCCCATTCCTGCTCGATGACGGCGCGCTCACGGTGCATGAAGTCGCCGATCGTGATGTTCTGCTTGAAGCTGAGATCGACCCCGTAGAGGCCGCGCTGGCGGAGTCCGGAGAAGTAGAGGGCGGTCTCGCGCAGCGTCTTGCTGGGAATGGTGCCGGTGTTGACCGCGGCACCGCCGGGCTTGGGCGCACGCTCGATGAGGCACACGCGCTTGCCGAAGTAGGCCGCTTGCGCTGCGCCCTTCTCACCTGCAGGGCCCGACCCGATGACGACCAGGTCGAAGTGCTCGGTTTCGCTCACGTGTTGGGGAACGGGGCGGTGGGAACGGGGGGCGGGAGTAACGCGTCTTCGCGGTAGACGATCCAACCCGTCTCTTCGTCTGCCACCAGCTCGATCTCGGTGCCCAGCGGCAACGTCAAGTTAGGATTCTCGTGCCCTGCGGGAAAGTCCATGATCACGGGGACACCGAGATCGGAGACGAGATCGAGGACGAAATCCTCGAAGTCGTCCTCCTCGGAACGGTCGAGGGAGAGGTGGCCGAAGACGATGCCGCGTACCTTGCCGAGCAGCCCGGTAGCGCGCAGTTGAACGAGACGCTCGTCGACGAAGGACATGGGGTCGCGCACCTCCTCGAGGAAGAGGATGGCGTCGGTGGTATCGATCTCGTACGGCGTGCCGATCGTCTGCTGGACCAGCGCGAGGTTGCCTCCCACGAGGCGTCCGGTGGCGCGACCAGGCTTCACGGTGCGGGCGATGTCGCGTCCGAGCTTCGTGGCTGGCCGCGGGGACGTGAGGGCGGTGATGAGGGATGCGGTGGTCGCATCGCGCGCGCTCGGAATGAGGTCGTCCACCGTGGGGCCGTGGAACGCGCGCAATCCGGCGAGTCGCATGAGCCACAGGTGCAGCACCGTGATGTCCGAGTAGCCGACGAACGCCTTCGGGTGTGCGCGGAAGAGTGCGGGGTCGAGATAGGGCAGCATGCGCACGGCGCCGTAGCCGCCCGTGCCGCCGATGACGGCCTTCACGGCGGGATTCGTCCACAGCGCCGTGAAGCTCGCGGCGCGCCGCTCGTCCTCGGACTTCTGGTAGCGGCGGTTGGTGAGCAGATCGGGATCGACGAGGACGGTGAAGCCGGCGCGCTCCAGGGCGCGGACGCCGCGCGCGAGCCAGGCAGCGCGCGGGGAGTACGAGGAGGCGACGACGGCGATGGTGTCGCCCTTCTGGAGTGGGGGCGGACAGAGCAGGGGCGGGAGGTCAGCCACGCGCGGCGGGCACGCCACTGACCGGGGTGTCGGCGTCGTCGTCGGGATCGATTACGAAAGGTGCAGATCCCTCGACTTCGCTCGGGATGACAACGGGCTCGCTGGGGATGACATCGCGCTCGCTCGGGATGACAACTGGCGCGACGGCGCGGGCGAGCAAGCGTTCGACATCCGCGTGCGCGGCGATCGACTCACCGATGCGGTCGCCGATCTCGCGCGCGGAATCAAGGGTTGCCGTGACCGATTCGATCGGCGCGCTGCCCATCTGGAGCCGGAGCAGGTCGAGACGAATGCTCTCGAGCGCCGACACCGTAGCGACGAGGCGATCGCTCGCGAGGGCGCGCGCGGCGAGTACGTCGTCCTGTAGCAGGTGCCCCGCGTCGCCGCGGATCGCATCGCCACCGCGCTCGAACGCCGCGAGCTGATCGTCGAGCGCAGTGATGCTCTCTCGGAGGCGCGACGCGTCGCCCTCGAGGCGGCGTACGGTTTCCGGCAGTGCCGCCAGCTCGCGCCGCGCGCTCTTCGGCAACGCCTGAAAGAGATGATCGGTCGCGCGGCCGAGTGCGATCTCCGTCAGCACCGGCATGCCGAGCATCGGGCGCTCGGCGGGCTTGAGGCCGATGCCGACGAGGCGAGCGATGCGGCTGCCCCACTTGCCCTTCCAGAAGGAGATGCTCGCAGAGGCGACTCGGCTGGCGAGGTGATGGCGAATGAACTCGCCGGCCAGCGGAACGGCGGAAACCGTCACACCCAGGAGCGAGAAGAAGACGAGCGCACTGGACGTCAGCCCAAGCGCCTCCGCCAGCACCCGCGACTCAGGAGGAAGCCGCGTGGTGAAGCCGGTGACGAACTGCGTGGTTTGATACGCGGCCCAGAACCCCAGTGCGCTGCCACCCATCGACGCGCCGAGCACTACGCGCAGCACTTTTCGAATGCGCGGTGATCCTTGCCGACGCTCGTACTCGAGCTCTTCGCTGCGAACGAGCTGATGCTCACGCATGGCCGCATGCAGGTCGTCGACGTGATAGCCCTCGCTGAGGATGCGGCGCAGGCGCGAGACCGTCGGGACGAAGCTCAAGGTGCTCAGCAGCCCGAACGGAACGAGGAAGGCCCACGGCGTCTGGAATGCGAACGACACCGCTACGCCACCAATCGCACCCATGCCGAGCATCGCGAGCCGTGCCGGAAGTTCCCGCTCGCCCTGGTTGATCCACGAGCGCAACGGTGCCGGAATCTCCTTCGCATGTTCGAACGCGAGGTCGATGGCCTCGGCGAAGTTCTCGGCGCTCGCGTAGCGCCGCGACGGTGCCTTGTGGAGGCAGCGCTCCACTGCGGCCGCCAACCGTGGTGGCACCGAACCAGCCACGCTCGTGATCGATGGCGCTGGCGACGCGAGATGCTGCGTCACGATCTGTGCGCTCGACTCACCCTCGAACGGAAAGCGGCCGGTGAGCGCGTAGAAGCCAACGACGCCGAGGGAGTAGAGATCGCTGCGCGCGTCGAGCGGTTCGCCGGCGGCATGCTCGGGGCTCACATAGTACGCGTTGCCCATCACCTGCCCATCGGCGTCCGTCGCCGACGCCTGCATGGCGCTCGCGATGCCGAAGTCCATGACGATTGCGCGTTCGCTCCCGCGCTCGAGCATGATGTTCTCGGCCGAGACGTCGCGGTGGACGATGCCGGCGCTGTGTGCGTACGCGAGCGCCCACGCGACCTCGCGCAGCACGCGCGCCGCCTGACCGGGCAGTAGTGGTCCACGCGAGCGGATGCGCTCGCCGAGCGTGATCCCCTCGACGTACGCCATCGCGAGATAGACGAATCCGCCCCGCTCACCCGCGGAATGAATCGGAACGATGTTGGGATGATTCAGCCGAGCGACCGTTTGCGACTCGCGCAGGAAGGCATCGCGCAGGGCCGGCTGCTGTGCGAGGGTCGGGGGCAATACCTTGATTGCCACGGGCCGCGCGAGGCGGACCTCGCGCGCGAGGTAGACGACGCCCATCCCGCCGCGGCCGATCTCCCGGTCAAGCGAGAACTCGCCGGCGAGTGCCATTTGCAGTGCGACGAAGTCGGCGTCGGGTGACATGCGATCGCTCAACCTCGCGCGGCGGGTACGCCGGTCACCGGGGTGTCGGCGTCGTCGTCAGCGTGATCGTCGATGCGTTCAGGCGTGTGGTTTTCCAGGAGACGTTCGACTTCGCCGTGCGCATCGAGGTGCTCGCTGATCTGCTCGCCCACGCGCATCGCCGCCTCGAGCGACGCCGTGACCGACGCAACGCCGACGCTTCCCATCTGCAGGCGCAGGAGATCGAGGCGGATGTTCTCGAGCGCCGCAACGGTCGCGGCAAGGCGCTGTGCAGACTGGTCGCGCGCCTGACGCAGGTCGTGCTCGACCTGCGCGCGGTGATCGACGTCCATGTCGCCACTGCCACGCTCGAAGATCACGAGCTGGTCGTCGATCGCCTCGATGCTCTCGCGCAGGGTGGAGGCGTCGTTCTCGAGCTGTCGCACGGCCGGTGGCAGCGCTGCCAGCTCGCGACGCGTGGCCTTCGGCAGCGCCTGGAAGAGGTGGTCCGTCGCGCGGCCGAGGGCGACCTCCGTCAGCATCGGCATGCCGACGGCGGGGCGATCGGGGGGCTTCAAGCCAAGGCCCGCCACCTTCGCGATGCGCGCGGCCATCCTGCTCCGCCAGTAGCCAATCGTCATCGCGCTGAGCTTTGCGGAGAGACGAGAACGCAGGAAGTCGCCGACGAGCTGCACCGACGACGCGAAGGCAATACCGATCGAGGACACCGCCGTGGTGAGTACGCGAGCGCGGAGTGTCTCGCCCGCCGAGACGATCAGTGAGTCAGCGAACGGGTCGCCGTAGACGCCAACTACAACGGCCAGTGTGGTCAGTGAGATCCCGAGCGCGAACTTGGCGATCTTTTGCGGAAGCGGTGAGCGCTGGGACTGCTCGTACGCCACCTCCTCGCTGCGCAGCAACTGGTGCTCGCGCAGCGCGGCGGATAGGTCATCTACGTGATAGCCGGCCTTGAGCACACGTCGCAGGCGGAGCACGCCGGACAATGCAGTCAAGAGCGTTGCGATACCGACCGGAACGAAGAACGAGGCGGTGGACTGCGAGCTCAGGACCATTGCGATACCCGGGATCGCGCTCAACCCGATCAATCCGAACCAGGCAGGCCGCTCGGCCTCACCTTTCCGGATCCACACCCGGAGTGGCGCCGGAATCTCCTTCGCATGCTCGAACGCCAGGTCGATCGCCTCGGCGAAGCTCTCGGCATTCCGGTAGCGACGCAGTGGCTGCTTGGCGAGGCACCTGTCCACCGCCTGCCCGAGTCGCGCCGGAACGGCGCTCGCGATCGTGGAGATCGCGGGAGGTACGTCCGTGAGATGCTTCGTCACCACGGACGCCGGCGTGTCGCCATCGAACGGAAGCCTGCCCGTGAGCGCGTAGAAGCCACACACGCCGAGCGAGTAGAGGTCGCTCCGCGCGTCGAGCGGCTCGCCGACCGCCTGCTCGGGGCTCACGTAATGGGCGTTTCCCATCACGCGACCGTCGCCATCGATCGCCGCCGACTGCATCGCGCTCGCGATGCCGAAGTCCATCACGATCGCCCGATCGGTCCCACGCTCGAGCAGGATGTTCTCGGCGGTAACGTCGCGGTGGACGATGCCAGCGGCGTGCGCGTACGCGAGCGCCCATGCCACCTCGCGGAGCAGGCGGGCGGCCTGGCCGGGCAGCAGCGGGCCCCGCGTGCGAATGCGCTCGCCAAGCGTGATCCCCTCCACGTACGCCATCGCGATGAAGACGAACCCGTCGCGCTCACCTGCGGCGTACACGGGGACGATGTTCGGATGGTTCAATCCCGCCGCGGTCTGCGATTCGCGGAGGAAGGCCGCGCGCAGGTCGGGACGGCTCGCGAGGTCCGGGGGCAGCACCTTGATGGCGACCGACCGGGCGAGCCGAACCTCACGCGCCAGATAGACGATCCCCATGCCGCCACGACCGAGCTCGCGGTCCAGCGAATACTCCCCAGCGAGCGCTGCCTGGAGTGCGATGAAGCCGACGTCAGGCTGGGTGGACATAGGGGCAAGGTAGGATGAAGCGGCCGGGAGGGCGAGAGGCGGTCGCAGTCGATAGATTTCGCCCATGCCTCCCGCTGCCAACGACCAGCCTGTCACGTACTTCCGGAAGGGCTTCGGGCTCAAGTCCGATGTCCAGGAGGACCTGTCGTCGGATTACAACGGACGGCTCGTAGACGCGCTGCGCGAGCAGGACTACACGCTCGCGGTGGGCGACGTCACGATCCGGCTGGCGAAGGAGTTCGGCTTCTGCTACGGCGTGGAGCGCGCCGTAGAGTACGCCTACCAGACGCGGCGCAAGTTTCCCGACCGCCGGCTGCTGCTGATGGGCGAGATCATTCACAACCCGCACGTGAACGGCAAGCTGCGCGGCATGGGGATCGAGATCATGGAGCCCGATGCCGACGGCCATTTCGACTTCATGGCCATCAGTCCAACCGATGTCGTGATTCTGCCCGCTTTCGGCGTGACGATCGAGGCATTCGACGCGCTTCGCGCGATCGGCTGCGTGCTCGTGGACACCACGTGCGGCTCCGTGCTGAATGTCTGGAAGCGCGTCGAGGCATACTCGCGCGATGGCTACACGGCCCTCATTCACGGTAAGCACTACCACGAGGAGACGCGCGCCACGGCGTCGCAGGTGATGAAGTATCCCAGTGGGCGCTACCTCATCGTGCGGCACATGGAGGAGGCACAGCTCGTCTGCGACTACATCGAGGGACGTGGCTCGCGCGACGCATTCCTCGCGCACTTCGCGCAGGCCGTGTCGCCCGGCTTCGATCCCGACCTCCACCTCACGCGCATCGGCGTCGCCAACCAGACCACGATGCTCGCGAAGGAGTCGCTGGCGATCGGCGAGGAAGTGGGACGCGCGATGGCCCGCGCCCGGGGCGACGAGGCCCGCGCAACGAGCTTCCGCACCTTCGACACCATCTGTAGCGCCACGCAGGAGCGGCAGGACGCCGTCATCGAATTGCTCGAGGAGCCGCTCGACGCGATGATCGTCATCGGCGGCTTCAACTCGAGCAACACGATCTCACTCGCCGCGCTCTGCGCCGACCGCGTGCCGACGTATCACATCGAGGACGCCTCGGGCATCGATCCGGACGCGGGCACCGTGCACTTCCGCGTCGCCGGCGTGAAGCACATCGAGGAGGAGCGCGCGGATTGGATGCCCATGGATCGCCCGGTGCGCATCGGCGTTACCGCAGGAGCGAGCACGCCGAACAACAAGATCGGCGAGACCGTCGCCCGCATCCTCGCGACGCGCGGCCTGGTGCTCGAGACCGTCTGAGACGGTCGCCCGCCCACGCACCATGCTTCCATACTTCACGCAGTACGTCGCCCTCGGAGACTCCATGTCGATTGACCTCTACCCGGCGCTGGATGCGGGGGAGACGGACGTCGCCGTGGCGCTCGAGCGCGACCCCACCGCGGGAAGCATCGCGCCGCTCGGCGCAGCCTCCCTGCTGTACGCGAACGACGATGCGCGATGGGCCGAGGAGCAGGGCAATGACCTCGCGTCGCGCTACCCCGGCATCGCGTTCAGCAACCTCTCGATGGACGGCGCCACGATCGGCGACGTCTTCGGCGAACAGCTGGCACAGCTCGATGCAACAGAGGACGAATCGCTCCTCACGCTGACGATCGGCGGCAACGATCTGCTCAGCGCCTTCTCGAACCGCCCGCGCGCATCGCTGCTCGAACGCATCGCGCGTGACGTGGCCGAGGCGTATGAGTTCCTGCTCGACGAGATTCGTCGTACGCGGCCAAATGCCCTCGTGCTGTTGACGACGATCTACGATCCGTCAGATGGAACGGGGCGCATCCCGGGCCTGCTCGAGGACGCCGGCGTGCTGCCGCTCTCGGTGCTCGACGACATGAATGCGCACATTCGCCGGCTCGTCGAGGGAACGCCATCGACCCTGCTCGCCGACGCGCATGCACACTTCCTCGGTCATGGGGCACTCGCCGCCGAGGCCGATCGCTGGTACTGGCGACGCTCGCTCATCGAGCCGAATGCGCGGGGAGCGCACGAGCTGCGGAGCCTGTGGCGCGAGGTTATCGACGACGCGGACGCGCTCGCGTGATTGCCGGACTCCTGCTCGCTGCGGGACGCAGCCGCCGGTTCGGTGCGGACAAGCTGGTGGCCAAGCTGAAGTCCAAGGCCGTGGTGCGGTGGAGCGCCGAGGCGCTCGCGGCGTCGGTCGATGCGCTGTACGTCGTGATCCCGCCCGGCGCCGACGCTGTCACCGTCGCGCTGTCGCGGCTCGACGTCACCTTCGTGGTGAACCTCGGCCGCGACGAGGGGATGGCCAGCTCGATTCGCGCGGGCATCATCTCGTTTACGCCGGATGTCGAGGCAGTCGTCATCGCGCTCGCTGATCAGCCGCGCGTCGATCGCGGTGTGGCCGCTCGGCTCATCGAGGAGTGGCGGCAGAGCGGTGCCGCCGCCGTGGCGCCGTCATA
Organism: Gemmatimonadaceae bacterium; assembly: GCA_046596395.1. GTDB lineage: Bacteria > Gemmatimonadota > Gemmatimonadetes > Gemmatimonadales > Gemmatimonadaceae > AG11. The sequence goes on along the minus strand of JBKJMP010000321.1, from coordinate 4,554 downwards.
TCAGGATGGACGCGGACACCCGGTGCTCTTCGCGCGCGAATGCTTCGAGGCGCTGCTCGAGCTACGCGGCGATGTCGGTGCGCGCGGCGTGCTCGACGATCGCGGGCTCGGTGTCCGCCTCGTGTCCATCGACGCGTTGGCACCCGCGGACGTGGACACGCCGGACGCGCTGCTCGCTCTTCAGATCGCCCTTACCGGACCACCGCGCTGAAGAGCGGCGTATCGTCGGCACGTGTCGGGTCGTCGGCACGCCTCGACGGGAGCGAGAACGCGAACGTCGTTCCGCCAGACGCCGGAAACTCCACCCACGCCGTGCCGCGGAGCGATTCGACGGTCTCCCGAACGATGCTGAGGCCGAGCCCCGTGCCTTCCACACCGGTAATGACATCCACGCCGGCGCGGTAGAACCGCTCGAACAGACGAGCGCGTTGCTCCGGCGGTATGCCGCGCCCATTGTCGGTCACGTCGATGATCACGCGCGCGATCTCGTCGCCGCTCGCCGGCATCGCGCGGCCGGAGATACGCACCCACCGATCCGCCTTCGTGTCGTCCGCGTACTTGAGCGCGTTGGAGACGAAGTTCATGAGGCACAGCTCCACGGCGGCGGCGTTCACCTCCGAATCGGGGAGGCCATCGTCGATGATCACCCGCACGCCGCGCGAGCGCGCCAGCTCCCGCAACTGCCGAACGACCTCCGCCGCGGCGCGCGAGAGCCGGATGTGGCGCTGTTGGCGAGAATCGGTCGTGAGGCGCGAGAGCTCGAGCAGGTTGTCGAGCGCACGCGCATGCTCTCCATGTTCCGCACCACGATGCCCACGAGCCGCTCGCGCTCCGGTTCGGCGAGCTCGGCGATCTGGAGCAGCTGGCCAGCGCCCATCGTCGCGCCGATCCGGTTCCGAAGCTCGTGCGTGAGCGAGCGGTTGAACGCGCGTAGGCGCTCTTCGCGTTCGCTGAGTTTCTCCTTCATGAGCGCGAGGTACTTCACCGTCGTCGCCTGCTGGATGAGCGAGATCGCGTGGTAGAGCCGGTGCGAGCAGAGCACCAACTCCTGTCGCGAGCACGGCTCGTTGATCGAGTCCACCGTCTGCGACAGGAACGCGAACAGGATCCCGCCGAAGATCTCGTACTCCTTGAGCAGCTCGTACTCGTCGAAGCCCTGCTGGTGCCGGAGCGCGCCGAGCTCCATCGCCTTCGCGATGACCGGCATGTCCGCAGAGACAGGCTGCGCGGGATCCTCGAGATAGCTCGCGATGCCGACGATCAGGAGCGGGACGTGATCGAGCAGGTCGTCGGTGGGAAAGATCCGGTTCGGAGGAATCGCCACACGATCGCTGATGCGGTCGAGCCAGCGCTTCGTGAGCGTGTCCTGCTCGGCGCGCAGCCGCTTGGCGAGCTCTCCGGCCAGTGGACACGGCGCCATCAGATCCATGCGGCTAACGGTAGCGCCTCGGACGCCCGACGCACAGACCACCGCTTGCGGGGGGCGAGACGTCTGGTGAGAGTTCAAACTCATCCCACCGCGTCGTCGCGATGCATCCTCGCCTCTCCGAACTGCTCCACTATCTCGACGCACAGCGTGCCCGTGTGCTCGATGCGGCGGCCGGCCTGCCCTACGATCGCTGGACCATCCGTCCGGGACCGGACAGATGGTCGGTGTCCGAGGTGTTCTGGCATCTCCAGCGCGTCGAACATGGCGTCGCCAAGTTGGTGGCGATGCGCGCGCGCGAGGCGCGGGCGGCCGGCCACCCCGAGGAAATCGAGCGCAGCTCAGTGCTGGGGCTGCTCGAAGGGCGCTCGGTTCGCGATCGCGGGCGTCGGCTCACCGCACCGCCGCGTGTATCGCCAACGGAACTCCCCGACGCCGCGACGGTACAGCAGCAACTGGAGGAGTCGCGCGTGCTGCTCCGCTCCGCACTTGCGGACGCGGACGGACTCGCCCTCGGCACCATCGTTCACACCCATCCCGTCCTCGGCGACATCGATCTGTACCAGTGGATCCTGTTCGTCGGACAGCATGAGGAGCGGCACCTCGGCCAGATCACGGAGACCGCGTCTGCAGTCAGCGGTTCGAAGCCCGAGATGCCGGATCATCCCACCATGGAGAAATCGTCATGATTCGTCGTTCGCTGTCGGTCCTGACGCTGCTCGTGCTCGCTGCCGCGCCGCTGTCTGCACAGGCGAAGGAGAAGGATCCGGACAAGAAGGTGAAGGGGGGAGCGCTCCCAGCCGGCTGGATGGGGCGCACGGACGAAGCGACGGCAACGCTCACCGACGTGAAGTTCCTGAAGTCGGGGAAGAACGTCCGGGTCAACTCGGGGCCTGCGGCGATTTACTGGCATCCCTCTGGCAAGGCCACCGGCGCCTGGGTCGCCAGCGCCACGTTCCGGCAGATGAAGAAGCCCACGCATGCCGAGGCGTACGGGCTCGTGTTCAATGGCAAGAACCTCGACCAGCCGAACCAGGACTACGCCTACCTGCTCGTGCGCGGCGACGGCAAGTTCATGCTCAACCATCGCGCCGGTGGCGACGTCCACAAGCTCATCGAGTGGACCGCCCATCCCGCCGTGAAGAAGGAAGACGCGAAGGGTGTCGCCGTGAACACGCTCAGCATCGATGCATCGAAGCCCGACTCGCTGCGGCTCAAGGTGAACGGCGCCCAGGTCGCCGCATTCGCCAAGAACTATCTCGGCGGTGGTGATGGGGTCGTTGGGTTGCGCGTGAACCACAACCTCGACGTGCAGATCAGCAACTTCGCCGTATCGAAGAAGAAGAAGTAGAACGTCAGATTCTTGTCAGGGGCGTCCGCCACGATTGCGGCGGACGCCCATTCGTATACAATTGCGCAGATGACTGTCTCGATCCTCGCCGCGCTCGCGGTACTCGCCCTGTCCGCGCACGACCCGCGCGTGCCCGCCCCTTCTAACGCGCAGACCATCTACAACGGCCGCGCCAACCAGCTGAAGGTGCGCCCGCCGCGGCTCGACGAGGCCGGCGTGGCCACCGATGGGCGGCTCGATGAAAAACAGTGGGCCAACGCAGCGCTGCTGACCGGCTTCAGCCAGTTCGCGCCCAACGATGGCGCCGCGGCCGAGGACTCTACCGAGGTGCTCGTGTGGTACTCGGCGACGGCGATCCACTTCGGCATTCGCGCATTCGAGCGGCACGGAGCCCCGCGTGCCACGCTCGCCGACCGCGATCGCATCTCGGCCGACGACCACATCCAGCTCTTGCTCGGCACCTTCAACGATGGGCGGCAGGCGTCGGTGTTCGCGGTGAATCCGCTCGGCGTCCAGGCGGATGGAACGATCGTCGAGAGCAACCAGAATCGATCCGGCGGCTTCGGCGGCGCCGCGCAGGCGCGCGACCCAATGGACCAGAGCGCGGACTTCGTGTTCGCCTCGAAGGGGCAGGTCACCGCCGACGGCTACGTCGTCGAGGTGCGTATCCCGTTCAAGAGCCTCCGGTACCAGTCGGCCATGGAGCAGACGTGGGGGATCAACGTCGTGCGTGTCGTGCAGCATTCGGGGCACGAGAACAGCTGGGTGCCGGCGCGGCGCGCGAGCCTCTCGTTCCTGTCGCAATCCGGATCACTCGAGGCGCTCACCGACCTGCGGCGCGGGCTCGTGGTGGACGTCAACCCCGAGATCACGCAGCGCAGCACCGGCAACTATCCGCCGCCGGGCGTCCAGATGTCGCGGTTCGACGTGCGGCGCCCGGACGTCGGGGGGAATGCGCGGTGGGGGATCTCGAACAACCTGACGCTCAACGGCACGGTGAATCCGGACTTCTCGCAGATCGAGTCGGATGCCGGCCAGTTCACCTTCGATCCGCGGAATGCCCTCTTCTTTCCGGAGAAGCGCCCCTTCTTCCTCGACGGCATCGAGCAGTTCGCCACGCCGCAGTCGCTCATCTACACGCGGCGCATCATCCAGCCGGTCGGGGCGGTGAAGCTCACGGGCAAGGTCGCCGGCACCAACGTCGCCTTCATGAGCGCGGTGGACGCCGCCACCGGCTCGGCGAATCGGCGCGATCATCCTGTGTTCAACCTCTTGCGCGTCCAGCGCGACATTGGCCGGTCGTCCAAGCTCGGGGTGGCCTATACCGATCGCGTGGACGGCGGCAATTACAATCGCGTTGCGGACATCGACGGCAGCTACCTGTTCGGCGGCCTCTACAGCGTGCAGGGGCAGTACGCGATGAGCTATACGAAGCAGGCCGGTCGCGTGACCGACGCTCCCCTCTGGCGCGCGGGCGTGAGCCGCAACGGCAAGCGGTACGGCTTCAACATGTCGCTTGACGGCGTACACGAGGAGTTCCGCGCGCTCAGCGGCTTCATCGGCCGAGGCGGCATCGCGACGGGACGCTTCGACCACCGGTTCACCCTGTTCGGCGCGCCCGGCGCGCTGTTCGAGTCTGTCACGATCAATCCCGCGTACTACAGCACCTGGCGCTATCAGGCGCTCGTCCACCAAGGCGATGCAATCGAGAAGAAGGCGCACCTCAACATCAACTCCAGGCTGCGCGGTGGGTGGAACGTCGGCGCCGGCTACTTCC
>JBKJMP010000088.1:0-4565 GCA_046596395.1 Gemmatimonadaceae bacterium | reverse complement strand
CCCGTGATGGACGGCGACGAGTCGCCAGCGGGCACGCTGCGTCGGCCAATACTGCTCGCCATCGCGCTCGCTGCAGACGTCGGCGGCATCGCGACGCCAGTGGGCACGGGCTCGAACGGCATCGCGATGGCCGCACTCGAGCCGACGCACTCGATCAGCTTTCTGCGTTGGATGCTGCTCGGCGTGCCCCTCGCATTCGGGCTGCTCGCCGTTGCGGTGGCCGTCATCATCTGGCGCGTTCGTCCCACCGGCGTGGTCGCACTGCCGACCGGTGCGACGACGCCCGTCACCGCGGCGACGTGGCGGCTCGGCGTGGTGTTCGGTACTACCATCCTGCTCTGGCTCACCGAACCGCTCCATGGTGTCCGCGCCTGGATCGTGGCGCTCGGTGCCGTGGCCGTATTGCTGGCGGCGAGACTGCTGCGTGCGGACGACGTACGTCGCCTGGACTGGACGACGCTGCTGCTCATCGCCGGCGGCATCGCGCTCGGCTCGCTGCTCGACGAGTCTGGGCTCGTTCGGTCGAGCGCGTCGTACGTCCCGTTCGATGCGCTGCCGCCGTTCGTGCGGCTCCTCGGCTTGTGCATCGTCAGTGCGCTGCTGTCGGCGGTCATGAGCAACACCGCGACGGCGGCCTTTCTCATCCCGCTGGCGCTGACGCTCGATCCCTCACCGTCCACTGCGATTATCGTCGCGGTGTCCACGTCGCTCGGCGTGCCGTTCGTCATCAGCACGCCGCCGAATGCGATGGCGGTGGGGACGGGGATGCTTCCCTCGCGCGAGCTACTGGTGCCCGGGCTCATCATCATGCTCGGGGGGTGCGTGCTCGTGGCGCTTACGGGGCCGACCGTGTTGCGTAGTCTGGGAATTCCCTGAGGAGACTCGAGCGATTTTGCGCGGTTAGATGAAGCCAGAACTGGAAAAAAGATGAGTCTGAAGTTTAGGGTGAGGGGCTTTGGGTTTGGGGTGGAAAGCCGAGTCTGGGGTCCGGAGTCACCCCAGCCCCGAACTCGGTTCATGAACTCCGAACCCACAACCCCTCACTCTTCACCCCAAACTCTTCTTTGTGGATTTTCGGGGGGATGGGCTAAGCGGCCGCAGACACTTCCGCTACGGCGTGCCGACGCGCGTCTTCGGATCGAACACCGTCCCGTACAGGATCACTTCCTTGTGCCTCTCGTTCCGGTCGATCGGCGGCTTGACGACGGCGAAAAGCTCCTTGGCATCGGGAATGATCTCGGGTGACGCGATGATCGTGACCGCGACATCCAGCACCAGCTCGCACGCGACCGCTCCGACCATGGCGGCGCCGCCCGTAGGTGCCGTCAGTGCGGCGACGCCACCATAACAGCCGACGACCGCGCCAACCGCGCCGATGTCGAGTGCGATGATCGCGGCGGTGCGCGCGATGTCGCCACCCTGGATGGTCACGACGCCGGTGTTGTCCAGGCCGTCACCCCGGCCGACACACGACCGCGTGCCCAGCGTGATCGTCTCGACCTTGAACGGCTTGGCGCTCTGCTCGATCTTGTACGCAGCCTCGGCCAGCTTCGTATAGCTGAGCGTTCCCGGCTTGTACCACCGAATCTGGGCGACGTATCCCGCCTGGTTGTACACGCACTGCTGCGGAATCGACGTATACGCGTCACTCAGCATGCGTCCTGCAACTGCATTGGAGATGATCATCGTGGTCGGCTCGAGCGGACCCTTTGCGGGCGCGTTGGCCGACACGCACACTTGGTTGCCCGGCACGCAGCGCAGGCCGGCCCCACACGAGAAGCCGAGGGAGCAGGGTTGACCCTCCTGTCGCGGGGAGTTGTAGCACCGGTGCACCCCTGGCTGACAGCTGAAGCCATTGTTGCACGGATTGAACACGGAGCAGCCTCGGCCAAGCTGCGCCTCCGCCGGCGCGGCGATCGACATCAGCGAGACGGCGATCAGCGAAGCAAGCGCACGGACCCTGGTAAGCATGGTGAACTCCTCGTCCTCTGTACTCCCTGCATCGGGAACGATTCCCACTTCATTGCTTGAGGCCGAACACCTTCTGGGCCGAGTCGTATGGGACCTGGCCGAACTGGAGCACCACGAGATAGTTGTTGTTCGCGAGCGTGAGACATCCCGCCACGCCGAGCGCTGACGGCACGCCGAGCTTGTGGCAGACCGCCTGCTGGTTATACAGGAAGTTCACGTCGCACCTGCCCTTGGTGCTTCGCGACCGATAGCACAGGTCGTGGATGATGCAGGCGTCGTTGAAGACCTCGGAGTCGGCGGTGCGGAGGATGCCCGGGGCCGAGCACGCGGCCTTCTGGCCCGCCTGCCGCGTCCATTCGGCATCGAGGTCCCTGTTGCCGAGCCGCGCGCCGGCCCACGGCGCTGGGCACTTGTTGCGGAGCGTCACCGCCATCGCGTTGCTCGGGCGGCATAGCGCGCGGTCGCCGTCCCAACTGGTACCGCGCGCAAACGGTTCCCCCGTTGGGCAACGGAGCGCCATGTCTGGACAGGAGGTGGGAATGACGGCGGCGGCAACGGCGTTCGCGCTCGTCGCAACCGCGACCGCGCCGCGCTCCACGACGCCTGTCGCAGGCGCGGTCTCTCGCACGCATCGCTGCACGCCGGCGGCGCAGCGCAACCCGCCGCCGCAGCTGAATCCGAGCGAGCAGGGCTGCCCCTCCTGCCGCGGCGAGTTGTAGCACCGCTGATGGCCGGGCTGGCAGCTAAAACCGGAGCCACACGGGTTGAACACCGAGCATCCTCGGCCCAGCGGTTGCGCCGCCGCGCCGGATGCCGCGAGGGCGAGTGCCGCTGCCACGAATGCTGTGGCCAGGATGATCAGGCGTTTGGCGGTCATGCGCGGGGCGGGGGAAGCGTCGAAGACTCGAGCGTCCAACCTGCGCCAGCCGTGGGACGGCGCGGTATCGCCTGCGAGTCAAACCGCTCGTCTACCGTCCCCCTGAGACGCGGAGGAACGCTTTCGGGACGCACACGCAGGGGCCTCCGCGCAATGGCCCTTATGATGGTGGCGCCTCCCGCCGTATCACCACAGTCACCCGCATCCACTCGCGCCATGACGACGGAACCCACCGTACCCTCACCCGCCTCCGAGCCGGATCACGTCGTGTTCCGCCTTCGGCGCACGTTCGTCTGGGGAAGCGCGGGCCTCCTGGCAGGGTTCGTCCTCGGCATCGGCACCGCGCGCTGGATGGTCCCCAACTCTGCCGACGCAAGGGAAGCCGCCGCGCCCCTCGCTGTGGCGATGCCGCTGCCATCGGCAATGGACACGACGCCGAAGGTGATCGACGTGAGCGGACGTCCCGCGCGTGGACGCGCCGACGCGCCCGTGACCATCGTGGAGTTCACCGACTACGAGTGCCCGTTCTGTCGCGACTACTTCTCGAAAACGCTCCCGGCCATCACCGAAAAATACGGCGACCGCATCCGCTACGTCGTCATGCACTACCCGCTCGAGACGTTGCACGCGAACGCCGTGGGCGCGGCAGAAGCTGCCGAGTGTGCCGCGGATCAGGGGAAGTTCTGGGAGTATCACGACGCGTTGTTTACCGCCGAGTCGCTCACCGGGGTGAGCCTGCGTGCGCTCGCCGGCACGATGAAGCTCGACACTCGGCGGTTCACGACATGCCTCGACATGCGCGAGAAGTCCCGACTCGTGCAGAAGGATGTTGCGCTCGGCACGTCGCTCGGCGTCACCGGCACACCCACGTTTTTCGTGAATGGCCGGGTGCTGGAGGGTGCGCAGCCGCTCCCGCTCATCGAGAGGGCGATCGACGATGCGTTTGCGGCCGCCGCGAGGAAGTGAGCTACTGGATGCGTGTCCCGAAGACCTCGACTTCGGCGAGGCTGAGAAATTCCTGCTTGTTGAGGATGATGTAGACGAAGCGGCCGAAGACCGGCCCCTTCGACGCAACGGGCACCTCGATGCGCTCGCTCGCTTGGCCGAGCGAACTGCGGAACGTAGTTGACGTACTTGGCAGGCCTTCGTCGGCCGTGATCGCGAGCGTGGCATCGAGCCGCTCGGTGCAGCAGTCGGTGCGATTGTGAATGACGATGCGATCGATCCGATGGATGCTGCCGAGATCCACCATCCACCACGCGCCGGCGGTGTTGTCGGTGTGCGTGACTGAACCCTTGAAGTAGTCACCGTTCGCGTTGCCATCCACCGCGCGCGCCGCATCGGCGCCGAGTGCCGTGCTGGATTGGACCGCACGCTTGCCCATCGCGATGTTCGCGCCTGACGTCCGCACGGGCCGCGAGTCGTTCGAGAGGTAGGCGCATTGCTTCTGCACGCCGGGCAACGGGTCGCCGAAGACGTCATTATCACAGCCCACGCTGGCTGCTCCGGTTCGATAGACGAAGCGTCCGTCCGCACCGTACCGGACCTGCCGCGTTCCGCTGAACGTGCAGGCGCTGCCTTCGACTGCGCACGTGACCCAGTTCTCAGCGGAGGGTCTTGCTTGTCCGCCCGTGCGCGCGGCGATCTCGGCTGCCGCCCGGATTGCGGCCTGTTCGGCTGCTCCCTGGATCAATGCGGCTGCGTGTCGTGCAGCCTC
>JBKJMP010000378.1:0-3430 GCA_046596395.1 Gemmatimonadaceae bacterium | reverse complement strand
ATGTAGGCGGTGATCGCGTTGGGCGACCCGTCATACACGTCCGGCGCCCACATATGGAACGGCACCGTGGACACCTTGAAACCGAACCCGACGAGCAGCAGCGCGATGCCGGTGAGCAGCAACGGGCTGGTCGCGAGGCCGAGGTCGAACACGCGGGTGCGGATCTCCTGCAGCCCTGTTGTGCCGGTCGCGCCATAGACGAGCGCGATACCGTAGAGCAGGAAGGCCGTGGAGAAGGCACCGAGCAGGAAGTACTTGAGGGCGGCTTCCGCCGACCGCTCGCTGCGGCGGTTGAGGCCCGCGAGCGCGTACGTCGCCACCGACATCAGCTCGATGCCGAGGAAGACGATCATAAGGTCGCGCGCGGCGACGAGCAGCATCATCCCGCTCGTCGCGAGCAGGATGAGCACGTGGGTTTCGGCCGTCGTCGTGCCGGACCGGTCGTTGTCGTCGATGCTCAGCGCGATCGCGCCGATCGTGCCCAGCAGGATGATGACGTCGGCCATCCAGCGGAAGCTGTCCACGGCGATGGGACCGTCGGTGGACGCCTTGTGGCTGAACAGCATGTAGAGCACGGCCGCGAGCGTGACGAGGCACAGACCGATGGAGGCGACGCCGATGCGGCGCTGATGCTCGGCCGACTCGCGACGCCAGACCGCCCACAGCAGCAACACCATCGCCCCGCCCATGAGGAGCAGATCGGGAAAGAGCGCGGCGCTCAGCTCCGACGGAATCGCCAGATCGAAGATGCGCATCAGCGACCCTCGGCGGCGGACGCCATCGTCGCGGCGGCGCGCGTCTCGACCAGCCGCACGAACTGCTCGGCCGCGGGCTGCATGCGGCGCAGCACCGGCGCGGGATAGACGCCCAGCCAGATGATGCCGGCGATGAGGGGCGCCATGAGCAGCAGCTCGCGGCGGTTCAGGTCTGGCACATGCTCATTCTCGGACTTGTCGAGCGGATTGAACAGGATGCGCTGCACCGCCCAGAGGAGATACGCGGCGGCGATGATGACGCTGGTGGCGGCGATCACGGACAGCACGGGGTATGTACGATACGATCCGAGCAGGACGAGGAACTCGCCGATGAAGCCATTCGTGCCCGGCACGCCGATGCTGCTGAGTGACACGAAGACCAGGAGCGTGGAGAAGAGCGGCACGACGCGCGCGATCCCGCCGTAGTCCGCGATCATGCGCGTGTGGCGGCGCTCGTAGATCATTCCGATGAGGAAGAAGAGCGCACCGGTGGAGAGGCCGTGGTTGATCATCACCATCAGCGCGCCTTGCACACTCTGGACGGTGAGCGCAAAGATGCCGAGCATCACGAAGCCGAGGTGGCTCACGGAGCTGTAGGCGACGAGCTTCTTGAAGTCGGGCTGGACGAGCGACACGAGCGCGCCGTAGACGATACCGACGACGGCGAGCGTCAGCACGATCATGCGCACCGTCGGGTCCATCGCGGCACCCGGGAAGAGCGGCACCGCGAGACGCAGGAATCCGAACGTCCCGAGCTTGAGCATGATCGCCGCGAGCACCACCGAGCCGGCGGTGGGCGCCTCGACGTGCGCGTCGGGCAGCCAGGTGTGGAACGGAAACATCGGCACCTTCACCGCGAACGCGAGGAAGAAGGCGCCGAAGAGCCACATTGCCGCCGTTGGACTCACCGTGACGGTCGCCATGATCGCGTCGTACGAGAAGTCCGGCAGGAACGTCATGGGGTTCCGCGCCGCCAGCCCGAGGTAGATGATGCCAACGAGCATCAGCAGCGAGCCGATCATCGTATAGATGAAGAACTTGAGGCTCGCGTAGATGCGCCGCGTCCCACCCCAGATTCCGATGATGAAGTACATCGGGACCAGCATGACCTCCCACATCACGTAGAACAGGAAGAGGTCGAGCGCCATGAAGACGCCGAGCATGCCGGTGGTGAGAACGAGGAGCAGCGCGTAGTACGACGACGCCTTCTGCCGCACCGACGTCCAGCTCCCGATCGACGACAGGAGCATGATGAACGTCGTGAGCAGCACCATCATCATGGCGATGCCGTCCAACCCGAGCGTGAAGCGCACGCCCCAGCTCGGAATCCACGCAACATCGAAGCGCTGCTGCCAGCCTGGCGTGGACGGATCGAATGCCCACCACAGCCCGAGCGACAGGACGAACTCGATCGCGAACACGACGCTCGCAAGGAAGCGCGGGCGCTGCGCCGCGCCGCTGTCCACCTCGTCCTCTCCCTCGGGCCGCCGCCCGCCCACGAGCACAACGAGCGCGCCGAGGAGCGGAATGATCAGCAGCGCCGGGAGGATCCAGCGGTCGTATCCGACAGAAAGCAGGAACTCTCGCATCTCGGGCTATCTGAAGGTGAAGGCGCCGAGCACGAACAGCACTCCGACGACGAGGACCCACGCGTACGTCCCGACCTGCCCCGACTGCATCTGCGACCCCATCCACCCCACGGCGCGCGGCAGCAGTCCGCCCATGCGAATCGTCGTACCCGGCGCGCTGTCCTCATCCTTGCTCTGGATGAACAGCCGCGTGAAGCCGTCGATCAGCCCGACGTCGATGCCACGCCACAACAGCCCGCGCGACGTGGACACGACTGGCTGCACGATGGCTTTGTCGTAGGCCTCGTCCACGTAGTACTTGTTCTCGAGCATGCGTGCGAATCCATGCTCTTCGGGCGATTGCGCCTTCGGAACCAGCGCCTCGGGCTTGAGGCGCGCGAACGCGTAGGCGATGCCGGCCACAGCGATCAGGACTGCGAGTCCGATCAGCATGTACTCGGTGCTGTGCGAGACTTCTGGCACAACCCCCTTGGTGACGCGCAGCGCTCCAGCGCCCACCACGGGCTCCAACCAGTGCTCGAGCGTAAGGACGGGGCCGATTGGTATCAGCTTGGGCAGGTTGAGCCATCCGCCGAACACGCTGAGCACACCGAGTACGACAAGCGGCGCCGTCATCACCCACGGCGCCTCCGCGAGATGCTCGCGCTCGCGATCACCCGTGCGGTTGGGACCGTGGAAGGTGTAGAGCATCATGCGCGTCATGTAGATCGCGGTCATCAGCGCCGCCGCGAGTCCGAACGCGTAGCAGACGTAGAGCACGGCGCTGCCAGGAATGCCGAGCCAGCTGGCCTCGGCGAGCGTGGAATTCCCCGCACGGATGAACACGCCGGCCAGGATCTCGTCCTTCGAGAAGAAGCCCGAGAACGGCGGAATGCCCGCGATGGCGAGCGTCGATGCCCACATCAGCGCCCACGTGATGGGCATGAACTTTTTCAGCCCACCCATGTTGCGCATGTCCTGCGCATCATCGTGGTTGCCCGTGTGGTGATGCGCCCTGTGCATCGCGTAGATCACCGAGCCCGATCCGAGGAACAGGAGCGCCTTGAAGAACGCGTGCGTGATGACGTGGAACACGCCCGCGACGTA
>JBKJMP010000546.1:0-3516 GCA_046596395.1 Gemmatimonadaceae bacterium | reverse complement strand
CCGCACGGTCACCTTCTCGTGCACTGCCCGGCGAAACTGACGATCGAACTCCCTGCCCACCACGTCCCGGAACGCGTCCCACACGGACGTGCCCAGCAGATCGGCCCGCGTACGACGCATGAGTCGCTCTGCCTCATGGTTCACGTAGGTGAACCGCCACTCCGTATCGAGGGTACAGAACGCGTCGGTGATGCTCTCGAGCGTTGTCGTCAGTCCGATGGCGATGCGCTGGATGGCTTGTTGCGCGTCGTGGCGCTCCGTGATGTCCCGCGCCACGCCCGCGACACGAGAGACCTTGCCCTCAGCATCCCGAATCGGAAAGGCGCGGTCGGAGATCCAGCGCACCGACCCGTCAGGACGCACGATGCGGTACTCCTCGTCGTACTGTCCCGTCGCGCGACGCGGGAGGGCGGAGACGATGGCCGCACGGTCGTCCGGATGGATGAACGACGTCCACGTCCGCGGTGACGCGTAGAGCTCCTCGCAAGGGCGGCCCCAGATCGCCTCGAACGCGGGACTGAGGTAGATGAATGCGTCGTCCGGCACGCTCCACAGCCAGAACATTTCCTCGATGTTGTCCGCGAGCTGGCGGAACCGCTCCTCCGACTCGACGATGCTCTCCGCCGCGCGGCGGCGCTCCGTGATGTCGTGGAAGAAGACCGTGATCCCGTCCGCCGTTGGGTAGATGCGGTTCTCGAACCAGCGGTCGGACGGCGGATGGTACCGCTCCAGGCACACGAACTCGCGCTGCTCCATCGCGCGGTGATAGGCGAGGTAGAACGGTTGCCCCACGCCATCGGGGAACTCGGTCCAGATGTGCGTGCCGATCATGTCCTCCGGCGTGCGGCCGAAGATCGACGCGGCCTGCGCATTTACGTGCGTGTAGCGCCATCCGCGGTCGAGGGCCGCGAACGCATCGCTCACCCCCTCGAGCATGCGTGCCGCTTGCGCACGCGCCTCCTCGGCGTCGGCGCGGGCGATCGCTGATTCGCGCAGCGCGCTGGAGATCCGCGGGCGGTCGGTGATGTCATAAACCGTTCCCCAGAGCCGCCCGAGCCGTCCGCGTTCATCCGCCACGTGCTCCGCGCGCAGGTGCAGACGACGCTCCGCGCCGTCGGCGCGCGCAATTCGGTACTCCACGTCGAGCGGCACACCGGTCGCCATCGCGCGGGCGAACGCCGTGCGGACATGACTCGCATCCCCAGGCACGGCCAGCGCGCACACCGCGTCGAGCGGCGCAGCCGTCGCCCCCGGCTCGAAGCCAAAGATGCGCCGCGCATCCTGAGAGTACTGGAGGCGTCCGTCCGCGAGGAGTAGTTCCCAGCTCCCCACCGGTGACGTCCCCGCCGCGCGCATGGTCGGTGCGCCCGCGGGCTCGGATTCCACCTTCATGGCTGCAAACACCGCCGCAAGGGACGCCTCGCCACCAGGGACGCTGCCAACATACCACCGGGGCTTCCTGAATTTCTAGCGCGACTCGCCGGGAGAGGCGCCGTGGCTTCCAGCAAGCGCGCCCACCGTGTACCATCGGCAACCTCGAGCCCAACTCTCGTCATCCACTACGCATTCCTTACTCCTACAGCTGTTCACTGTCCCAACGAATGCGGGCATCTCCGACACAGTCGCTTGGTTACACCGAATGGGGCTCTGCCGCACGTGACGGCGCCGTCGAAGCAGGAGGCCCAACGGCGCTGTCAGTCGTTGATTGTGTCGCACCCGCTGCCGGCCGCCGCTACGCCAGCCGGATTAACATCCGCGCCGAGCTCGGCCCGCACAGCCGCGTATCCTGCGCAGGCGAAGGCGCCTTGGCCAGTCTGTAACCGCAGGTTGACGGACTAGCGGGAAACGCAGCAGATGTCCTTGGAGACTTCGCAGCAATTTGTGGCTGGCTGCGTCGGTGAAGGACACCAGAGCAAGCTTGTCTCTTTGTTCGGGAGAGTCCCGCTTGCCCCACCTGCCATCGTGCTGAGCTCTTCGTCGGAGACTTCACCGGCGGGATTCGGCGGAACGCTGGCCAATTCTTCCGGCGTCAACGTCCTACGATACTCGGGATCCTTCCACGCACGCGTGATGTCGACAGACATTTTCTCCTCCGCGTTGTTGTAGGTCCGCACCGACGTGTTGTCGGAGAATGGGGAGATCACTATACGCTACGCGGGGCGCGTCAGTCAATGTCTTACATCACATCTGAATCGGCGGCTCGAGAACCAGCACCGACGGCACTTGTTCTGGAAAGGCAACCCTCAGTAAGCCATAGCCGATTCCAGCGAGTCCTATCATTAAGCCAGGCGCTGCCAGCGACGTTTGCGTGCCGCAGAGGCATCCCCTCTTCGCGATCGTGCCCATCACCTGGGAGGCCATCGCCTGGCCGACTCCACTCCACCAGGTTTCATCCACTCGACGGGCGGCGTGAAGCAGAATATCCAGGGTGCCAAGGTCTCCGTGACAGAGGCAGTGGCTTTCTCCAATTCGTGATGCGACCATCTTGCGGAGCCCGATCTGGATCTCCTCACGAGTGGCGGCATCGTCCATATGCTTCAGGCTGTCGATGCGCGCCAATGCGACTCCGGGCGCACCGTGGCACCAGGCGGCCATGAACCGCTGGCTGGACGGACCCGCTGCGAACCGCGCGCGATAGTCTGGCCAGTTTTGCTCCTCCGCCACGAACGTGCTCCGTTCGTAGGCGATGGCCGATTCGGCCGCTTCGCGAAACCGCACCTGCTCGCTCCACGCCGCGAGCTTGTGCAGCGCCCACGCGATCCCGGCGGCACCATGGGAGAAACCGGTCAGCGGCTGGCTTGAATCGATATCGGTCTTCCAGGCAGCACCGCGATCTTGCGGCTGTTGCTGTGCCAGGAGCCGCTCGCCGCAAAGCACTGCGGCACCCAGCAGTTTGTCTGAGGGGCTGACGCGATTCAGGACCTCGAGCGCGGCGATCATTCCGGCAGACCCGCCGATCACATCCAACGCGCAATCGGCATTGCAGAGCGCCGGAACGTCAGCTGCCAGCACATGCGCTTCGGCGGCGAGCGAGGCATCGTCGAAAAGCACAGCCAGGTGTGCCATCGTGTAGACGATGCCTCCCAACCCGGCGAATCCCCCCAGGCTGCGGACGGGGATACCGCCCACTCTTGCCTGATCGAGACGCCGGCGAATCAACGTGAGCGCCTTTCTCGCGACCCGCTCGTATGATGTGCTTCCAGTGGTGGCCGCCAGGTATGCCAGAAACAGTGAACACCCCGAAAGGCCGTTGTACAATCCTAAATCCAGGGGCTGAAGCGACGTCGACCGCTCGCGGCTTCCAACGAACGTGATTCCGATCCAACTCGCACAGGTTTCATTTTCCAGCGCGTCCCGGCAGAGGAGGTCTCCAACAGCGCGCGCCAGATCGATCGCTTCCGTGCGGTCTGTCAGCTGCACCTTGAGGGGGGCCGGCGCATAGCCCAACGGAGGCGCGCCTTCGCCGGCAGACGCAATAGAGCTGCAGATAAAGCCGATTTGTCGCGCAAGGTCCTC
>JBKJMP010000478.1:0-5869 GCA_046596395.1 Gemmatimonadaceae bacterium | reverse complement strand
CGAACCGATGGATCAGCGCAACCTCACGGAGATCTCGGCGTCGATCAACCCATGGGGCTCGTTTGCGGGGACGCGGTACTCGACAAACGTGGCCGTTCGAAACATGCGAAAGTTTCTCCCGGATGACGCCACGCGAAAACAGCAGATCGGCCATCTGCATGCGCTGCAAGGCTACTCGCTGACCCTCACGGGCGAGGTCTACTGCAACGGCATCCCGTTCTCCGATATCAAGGAAGACGGCACGAAGTACAACGATCCGGTCATGAAGTCGAACGCCGACCTGTGGAACTTCGCCATAGCGTATTTCGACAGCGCGCTGGCGGGACTTTCCGCGACCGACGCACTCCGCAACATGGCGCGTGTCGGCAAGGCGCGTGCGCTGATGAATCTGAAACGGTATGCCGAGGCGGCGGCGGTGGTCCAGGCCGGTGGCGACGGCGCAGCATCCGCTGCGGTGGCGACGACCTATGTCTACAACGTCGAGTATCAGACGGGGACCGGCTCGGGGGACAACGGGCCCTATGCATGGATTCCCGCCTCGGCCAACATGGGCGTGCCGAGGACTCCGGAAGGCATCAACGGTCTGGACTACGCCAACGACCCGCGCGTTGGGAACGTGTTCGTTCGCCTTGGCCAGGACGGCACCACGCCGATCTACGCTCCGCAAGTCGCGTGGGCGATGACCATCAATGCGCCATATCCGCTCGCGACGGGAAGGGAAGCCCGGCTGATCGAGGCCGAGGCCAATCTGGCCGCCGGCGGCACGACGTGGCTCGCGACGCTGAACGCGCTCCGTTCAGGCAGCACCCTCGCGGCCTCTCTTCCGGCGTTGACCGATCCGGGCACCGCGGCGGGCCGAGTCGACCTCATCATGAAGGAGCGAGCGATGTGGATGTACCTCACGGTGCACCGCCTTGGAGATATGCGACGCCTCGTACGTCAGTACGGTCGGGCCCAGAACACCGTCTTTCCGACTGGCCCATACTTCAAGGGTGGCGTGTACGGGACGGACGTGAACCTTCCGCCCACGACAGGCGAACATAACAACCCGGAGTACGAGAAAGCGGGCGGCAAGTGCGCCAATCGCGACGCGTAGAACGCGCGCTTCTCACCTTCGTCAATAGCGCTGCTGTACCACCTTCGCACGCGACCACGGCGCCTCGAGGACGTAGAGCCCCGAGTTCACGTCGCTTAGGACGACGTAGTCCCGCGCTGCCATTGTGCCAGCGCGGCGCGGTAGCGACAGGATCGCCACGCTCACGACGTACGCCTTGGACGGAAGCACCCCAGTGGGGTCGGCGACATCCGGCGGCACGAACGCGCTCACCTCACGCGGAGCGCCGCCGGACAGGTCGAGCACACGCGCCCCATCGGAGTTCCAGGGAACGACGGCGTACCTTCCGCGCGCGGCCGCCCGCTGTGGCGAGAGCACGCCGAGATCGCGCGGTGGAAAGGTGCTGGAGTTTGGCGTGCGGTAGACGCCGAGTTCACGAGGCGACGAGGGCGTTGTCACGTCGATAACGCGAAAAGCACCCCAGTCTCCTTGTGCGTCGCGCATGCTCGCCGTGATGCGCGGCGCTGGCGTGCACCGGCCGGCGTCGACCGCCGGGCAGAGAGCGGCGCGCAGCGCGTCGCCATCGGGCTTGTCGATCATCATTACCGGGATCGCCACGCCCGCCGGGTCGCCATCGGGCGAGAATGCCTGCGGCGCCGTGCCACTCGTCTGGAGAATTACCACCGCCCGCGCGCCCTGCGCCTGCGCGAGCTTCACCCGCTCGGCCACCGAACATCCGGGACCATCGGCAATCCCTGGTTGGAGAGGCTGCCGGCTGCGGTCGATGAGGGCAATGCGGCCCTTCACGTCGGACAGGTAGGCGTCGGCACTCTTTGCCGCCTGCTCCACGTGCATCATGTCCATGCCACGGCTCACGGGGCAACCGCGCCCGACATACGCCAGGTCGGCGTCGATCCGCCGATCCGGCTGATGGTAGAGCTGTGCCTTGTTGGTCCTGTCGTAGAGCGTGAAGATCGCCTCACAGCCGAACTTCGTGCCTGCGAGCGGTGATGGGGCGTCGATCACGAGCGTGGTGGTGGTGCCGATGAAGTCCGCTTCCGAGACCAGCGCGAGGTCGTGGCCGTTCACGGTTGCGGCCGTGACGTAGGCGGCGCTTCCCTCGAAGGCGCGATCGGCGGGATACCTGAATTGCCCGAGCTGCGCGGGGATGCCGGATGGCGGAAGGTCGAGCGCGAAGATCCCGCCGTCGTAGAACGCGAGCAGTCCGCGCTTGCCGCCATGCGAGAAGCCGGCGCCGTGCCCCGCGCTGAACGGACGGCAGCCATTGCTCGAGAAGATCGGTGTTCCTGCCGGAGGAAACGCACCCACCTGCTTCGGCCGCCGTGGGTCGGTCACGTCCACCACGCGCAGGTCGCCCGAGGGGTACTTGCTTGCGGACGCGCCGGGCTCGAGTGACATCGAGAGCACGCGTCCATCGGCGCGTTGGATGAGTGACACGGAGTGCTGCGACGACGCGCATCGCGCCGTGCTCAACGGCGGCGGCCCGCACGCCGCGACGCTGTCGGCGTGCACGATGTCCGAATCCGCCAGATATCGTCCCAGCAGGCGTGGCGTAGAAGGGCGGGAGATGTCGTAATAGGCGACGCCGCGGTCGAGCGTCATTCCCGTTGCACTACACATCGTCATCGCGACAGCGAGCAGGTCGCCAGTGAACGTGGGCGTCCGGACGCGTGTCGCAGCCACGCCGTGGGCCGCAGTGCCAGCAGGTACGGGGATCGTGCCGATCACCCTCGGCGCACTCGGCCTCGAGAGATCCACGAGCTTCACGGCGCCGGCCGGACAGGGATAGGGATTGTAGAGGTGCGCGTGCACCCCGCCGGCCGGCATCAGCCCGGCGGCGACCACCGCCGTGGTGCCGACGATGGTGACGTCCCCATTCAGCCCTGCGCCACCGAGGTCGCTCCGGCCCACGAGGCGCATATCCTGTGCGACGACGGTACCGGAATGCGCGGCGCAGAGGGCGATGGCGGCGAGCAGGCGTTGCATGGTGCGTGTCCTCGAAAGGGGGCCCTCAATCTTCCGCTCGAATTCTCCCGGTGTCCAGCCGTCCGTTGCCACGCCTTGGGCGAAGTGCGACTTTCTCAGCATGCCGCTCGACCCGCCACACGTTTCCGAGCGCGACCTTCCGCCCTGCGGTTGCGGCACGCCCGGCGAGTCCGGCGCCTCCACGTGCTACTGCGGCGTGGAAGACCTGCTGCGCATCATCCGCCGACGATACTCGCTCGCGGTCATGAACGCGATTCACACCCACGAATCGCCTCGCTACCACGACATCGCTGGCTCCGTCTCGGGCATCAGCAGCTCGACCCTGGCCGAGACGTTGCGCGCCCTCGAGGCGGCGCAGTTGCTGGTGCGAACGCCCGGGCGAAAGCACAGCCCGTTTCCCACCTATGGCCTCACGAGCTCCGGGCAGAAGCTGCTGAGCCGCCTCCGGCAACTCCTCCAGGAGATCTAGCTCCACCGTCCCCAGCCGTGGGCACTCACTTCGGCTGACCGAAGCAAGTTTGCGGTGTCCGCGCATCTATAGTAGCGTCTCGGAATTGGGCGGATGGCAAGGTGCGGTCACGGGGGCTCGTAATGGTCGAGCGAAGACTCATCGCGGTCGGTGGCGTAGTGCAGGGTGTAGGGTTTCGACCCTACATCCACCGGCTCGCCGCGGCGCACGACCTGCGCGGCTTCGTTCGCAACAGCACCCTCGGTGTGTTGATCGACGTGCAGGGCGAGGCCGGACACGTCGATGAGTTCTGCCGGCTCCTTCCGCTCGAGCCGCCAGCACTCGCGTCCATCACACAGGTTCGCGTGGAGCCCGCGCCGCCGCGGGAGTGCGAGGAGTTCCACATTGCGCCGAGCACGGAGCGCTCACCGACCCACAGCGAAGGGACGGTTCCACCCGACGCTGCGACGTGCAACGCATGCCTCCGCGAGCTCCTCGATCCCGCGAACCGGCGGTTCGAGCACGCGTTCATCACGTGTACGGACTGCGGGCCGCGTTTCACGATCGTTCTGGGCACGCCGTACGATCGCGAGCGGACCACGATGCGGGACTTCCCGCCCTGCGTGGACTGTCAGGCCGAGTACGACAATCCGTCGAATCGACGCTTCCACGCAGAGGCGATCGCCTGCCCGAACTGTGGCCCCGCGCTCGCGGCATTCGCCATTGCGCAGCCGGACGCGCGCACGCAGGGCCCTCGGGCACTCGATGCGGCGCTCGCGACCCTTCGCGCGGGCGGCATCGTCGCGATCAAGGCGCTCGGCGGATTCCACCTCGCGTGCGACGCCACCAGTGATGCGGCGGTGGCTCGGCTGCGCGAGCGGAAACACCGGCCATCAAAGCCGCTGGCGGTGATGGTGCGCGATGCCGAGGTTGCCGGCGAGCTATGCACGATGACGTGGGTCGAGTGCGCCTTGCTCGAATCGCCGGCGCGGCCGGTGGTGCTGCTGGCGCGACGCGCGCACGCTGCCGTCTCGGCGCAGATCGCTCCTCGCAACGACACGCTCGGTGTGATGCTGCCGTCCACGCCGCTGCACCACCTTCTGTGCCGCGGCGTGGGTACGCCGCTCGTGATGACGAGCGGCAATCGCAGCGGCGAGCCCGTGGCAACGGACGACGCGCAGGCCATCGGCGCGCTCGCCGGCATCGCGGACCTCGTCCTCACGCATGACCGCGCCATCGCCGCGCGGTGCGACGACAGCGTCATGCGCGTGATGGCCGGCGATTCGGTCTCCCTGCGGCGGGCGCGCGGGTACGTGCCACGCGCCTTCGCGCTGCCTATCGAAGCGCCCGAGGCGGTGCTCGCGGTGGGCGGGCATCTCAAGAACACGGTGTGCCTGGCGCACGGGCGCTCGGCGCACCTGTCGCCGCACGTTGGTGATCTGGATGCGGCGGCGGCGCGCGAGGCCATGCTGGTTGCCGTTCGCGACACCGTGCGTGCCGCCGGAGCGCGGCCGGTGGTGATCGCGCATGATCTGCATCCGGACTACGCGTCGACGGGTGCTGTCGATGCTCTCGCCGCGGAGTACGGTGTGAGCCGCCGGGTTGCCGTGCAGCACCATCATGCGCACGTGGCGGCGTGCCTGGCCGAGCACGATGTGCGTGAGCCGGTAATCGGGGTGGCGTTCGACGGCGCGGGGCTGGGCAGCGACGGCGCGATCTGGGGCGGCGAATTTCTCGCGGTGGACGGGGCGCGGTTCACGCGCTGCGGCCACCTCGCGTACGTGCCGCTGCCAGGAGGAGACGCCGCGGCGCGACGACCCTGGCGATCGGCCGTGTCGCACCTCCAGCGCGCGGGATTCGACGAGGCGCGCATGATGGCGGTGCGGCCGTCGAGCATCCCTGATGTCGAGTGGTCGCGTACACTCCATGTCGTGCAGCGCGAGTCACGTTCGCCACTCACGTCCAGCGTGGGCCGGCTTTTCGATGCAGTCGCATCGCTGATCGGCGTATGTCACGAGGCGACCTTCGAGGGCGAGGCGGCGATGGCACTGGAGTGGATGGCTGGGGCGCGCGTTGCCACGCGGTACTCCGTTCCGCTCAGTGGCGGAGGCACGTGGACGGCGAGCGCCGCGCCGTTGATCGCCGACGTTGTTGCGGACGTGTCGCGCGGCGTGGACGCCGCTGAGATTGCCGCGGGATTTCACGGTGCGATGCGGGATCTCGTTGTCATGGGCTGCGAGCGCATTCGCGAGGATTGCGGGATCGAGACCGTGGTGCTCTCCGGCGGAGTGTTCATGAACCGCCGCGCCGCGAGCGCGCCGTGCGCACTCTCGGCGAGCAATCGGTTCATGAACACTCCG
>JBKJMP010000450.1:0-4722 GCA_046596395.1 Gemmatimonadaceae bacterium | reverse complement strand
CTCCGCGGTGCGTCCGAGGTTGACTTGCGCGAATGCGAGCGTTCCCAGCAGCGCGTGCTCCTGCGGTCCGGCGAGCGAGCGCCCCTCCAGCGCGCGCACGATCGAGTCCGAGTAGATGCGCGACCGCTCGAGGTCGCCCAATCGCAGGTATACGTCCGTCTTCATGTCGTAGTAGTTCGACACGCGGTTGAACAGCGGGCCGATGTTCAGGTCACGCGCCGAAAGCGTCAGGTAGCGCCTCGCGTACGAATCGCTCACGTACGGCATGTAGCCAAGAACGGCGGCCGAGGGGCGCGGCAGTGCCTCGAGCGCGCGATCCATCATCCGTCGCGCGCCCGCCGTATCACCCTGTGCGGCGAGCGCGGCGATGCTCTGCGTCCAGCCGCGCTCGTCGGTGGAATCCAGCGCGATGAGTGCATCGGTATACGTGCGCGCCTCGGCCCACCGCCGAAGGCCCTTGGCCAATCCGGCGGCGCCGTTGAGCGGATCAGGCGAGCGCGGGTCCAGGGCGACCGCGCGCTTGCTGACTGCGTACGCGCTGTCGGGCATGTAGCGATGCGCGAGCAAGCGGCTGCCGGCGTGCAGCACGAGCGCGTCGTTGGGGGCACGCATGATCGCGCGTCGCGCGAGATCCACGACCCCGGTCGTGTCGTGATCGAAGTCGAGCCGCACGCGTGCGGTGTTGATCAGCACCCAGGGCTGCTCCGGCGCGATGGCCTGTGCACGCGCAAGCGTGACACGCATGCGTCGCGCTGCCGCCGAGTCACCGGTGGCGTACTCCGCCAGGTAGCGGTGCATGATGGCGAGCCAACCCCACGCCTCACCGAAGGTGGAGTCGAGCGATACGGCACGTTCGAACTCGCGCGCGGCGTTCTCCGTGATGTAGGGCGTACCCGATCCGCGGGCCTCGGCATCCACGAGGCCCCGCCCACGTTGGTATGCTGCGAACGCCTCCGGATTGTCCGAGAAGCGCCGCGTCAATCCAACCAGCTCGCCTGGGCGCAGTGCGATCTGGAGCGCTTCTGCGACTCGCGTCGCAATCATCCCCTGTACGGAAAAGGGGTCGTCGGGGGAGACGACGAGGGGGTCTCCCGTCCACTTGGTCAGCCCCGTGCGCGCGTCGACGAGCGAAGGCACGACCTGCCCCCGCCACGTGCCCGCCGAGTCGGCGGCCCAGCGCACGACGCCTTCGACCAGGTACTGCACGCCGAGCTCGACGCCGATCTGGCGTGTCGGCTTGGTGGTGTTGCGGTACTGCGACGCGCTGCGCCGGTCGATGACCCCCAGCATCGCGAGTCCGCCGAGCTTCGCGGTCACTGCGTCGGTCAATCCATCCGTGAACGAGGAGCGCTCCGCTGGTCCCGCATTGTCGAAGGGGAGCACAGCGAGCATGATCGGAGCTGCGGCCTCGGCCTGCCGTGGCGTGAATCGATTCACGCGGAAGGCGACGACCCCGGCGATGATGAGAGCTGCCACGACCGCGGTCATCACGATGGGGCGCCGCAGGGAGTGGCGCTGACGAGGCTTCGAGAGGACGCCGCCATCGAGCACGGCGAGCAGCTCGGTGCCAGATGCGGGGCGGTCGTCCGGATTTTTGGCGAGGCACCGCATGACGAGATCCCGCACGTCGGGGTCGACGACACCGCCCGTTGCGCCCTTGGCCGGAAATCGCCCCGGCTGTTCGGCGATGTGCGCCGCGATGAGCTGCTGCGCCGTTTTCTTCGTGTGGAAAGGGTGGAATCCGGCCAGCAACTCGTAGGCGGTCACCCCCCACGCGTACACGTCTGCGCGCGCGTCGACGGTGTCGCCGGCCGCCTGCTCCGGTGCCATGTACGCGGGGGTGCCGAGGGACGTGCCGAGGTTGGTCAGGGTGCCACCGGGTGCTTCGTGCCTCGACTCAGTGAGTGCCTTGGCGATCCCGAAATCCGTGACGACGGCGGTGCCCTCATGCAGCAGCACGTTGTCGGGCTTGATGTCGCGATGAACGATCCCCTCGCGGTGCGCGTACGCCAGCGCGTGCGCCATGTCGCGCAGGATTCCCAGGGACGTCGCCGTCTCCAGCGGTCCCCGATCGATGCGCGCACGGAGCGACTCGCCGCGCACGAAGGGCATGACGAACCACGGGAGTCCGTCGCCGGTGACGCCGACGGAGAGCACGGGGACGATGTGCGGTTCCTGGAGCGACGACGCGAGCCGGATCTCGCGAGCGAACCGCTCCGCGCTCAACGACTCCGCGAGCTCCGGCGAGAGTACCTTGATGACGACGTCGCGGCCCAGCGCGAGCTCACGTGCGACGAATACGCGTGACATCCCGCCGCCGCCAAGCTCGCGCTGGATGGTGTGAGAGGCGCCGAGCGAAGATTGCAGTCGTTCGCGAAGGTCGTCAGTCACGGCGGAGCGCGGGAGAGTCGCGACAGGGCTGCCAACATAGCAGCGGGCCGCTCCCGTGGAAACAGGCGGCTGCGCTAACGAACATCGCCCTAGCCGAGGCGAGCATCACGGCCGACCTTCGTCATGGGGGGATACGCCGCATCTCCGTTATTTACTCGACCGAGGGATCATGCTGAGCGCGAATCTGCATCGCCTGCTTCGCCTGTCGACTCTGGGATTGGTCCTTCCCCTCGGCACCATCCCGCTGCCGCTCTCCATTTCCCGAACGGCTCGCGTCGATGGCCCCGCGGAAACGGTGGCTCCGAACGACAACCGGAAGCCGGCAGGGCAGCTTCGCGGCGGGGAACTTCAGCTTCGGCTCGTCGCGCGCATCGCGACATGGCGGCCGAGCCAGGATGTCGATTCCGTCGTGACGGTGATGACGTTCGCGGAGGAGGGCGGCGCGCCGAGCATCCCGGGTCCGCTTGTGCGGACGAGGCAGGGTACCGTCATACGGGTCAGCGTGCGCAACGACCTCCCCGATTCCACGCTCGTGGTTACCGGACTGCGCGCGGGCACACTTCCGGTGGATACCATCCACATCGCTCCCGGCACGGTGCGCGAAGTGACGTTCACGGCAGGAGCGCCGGGCACCTACCTCTACTGGGGGACGACGACGCATTCGGCAATCTTCGACCGGCCGTGGCGTGACTCACAGCTCACCGGCGCGATCGTGATCGATCCTCGCACCGGGCCAGTCGACCCGAGCGAGCGGATCTTCGTCATCACGGTCCTCGATCTGTACCCGCAGGACAGCATACGCAACAAGGCGAAGGAAAACGTGTGGGAGCGCGCCATCAACGGGCGCTCGTGGCCGCACAACGAACGGGTGCAGCACACGGTTGGCGATACAGTACGATGGCGCTGGATCAACGGCAGCTACCTGCCGCACCCGATGCACCTGCATGGATTCCACTTTCGCGTGCGATCGAAGGGCGAGCGAAACTCGGACACGACGTACGCGAGAGGACGCGAGCGCACGGTCGTTACGGAGTTCATGGCACCGGGTACCAGCTTTCGCATGGATTGGGTGCCGACGCGCGCGGGCCGTTGGCTGATGCACTGCCACATGCAGCCACACGTGACACCGTTTCCGGAACGTCCCGACAGCATCCGTTCGCACGACACGCACGACCTCGACCGACACCCCCTCAACGCGATGGCCGGTCTGGTACTCGGCGTCACCGTCGTCGATCGTGCCGGGGGTCGCGTAGCATCAGTGCGGGAACCGACGCAACGACTGCGTGTGTTCGCGCAGCAGTCGCGGGAGGCGAAGCGAAGTCCACGCGGCTTCGTGCTGGCCCAGCAGGCGGATCCACCACGAGACTCCGTGGCGGTCCCGGGGACTCCGCTCATCCTCGAACGCGGCCGCACGACGGCGATCACGGTGATCAACCGGTTGCGTGACGCGACGACGGTGCACTGGCACGGCATGGAGCTCGAAAGCGTGTACGACGGCGTTTCCGGCTGGAGCCGGACTGGCGCGAGCGTGGCACCGATGATCGCGGCCGGCGACTCGTTCGTGGTGACGTTCACCCCGCCGCGCGCGGGCACGTACATCTACCACACGCACATGGACGAGGAAGAACAACTCTCGTCGGGGATGTACGCACCGCTGATCGTGCTCGCCCCGGGACAGCGATGGAACCCGTCGCGCGACCTGGTCTTCATGTTCGGCAATGCGGTGATTGGCGATAGTATCCATCTCGCAATCAACGGAAGTCGTGAGCCGGCTTCACTCCAGCTCCGTGCCGGAACACGCTATCGGCTGCGCTTCATCAACATTCACCCGGCGGGTCCGGCAACGATGTCCCTGCAACAGGACTCCACGGATCTCACGTGGAAGCCACTCGCGAAGGACGGCGCCGACGTCAACGGCCGCCGCCGCGCAGAAACTCCCGCCAGGCTCACGCGCTTTGGCGTGGGGGAGACGTACGATTTCGAGTGGACACCCCCGCGCGCAATGAACGCGGTGCTTTCAGTGAACATCGAAGGGAAGGACGTTCGGCAAGCGATCACCGTACGCCCGTAATGTGTCACCGAAGTTGATGGCCAATGGCCCGTCTACGACTCAGATCGCAAAGCAGTAGAACAGCCCGTCACCACCCGTGCCGCGCAACTTGGCCTGGCTGCACCCACTCGACGCATGCGCCGAGTTGAACGACGTCGGATTGGCGCCGCCGCCAACCTTGTCGAAGTGCCCAACCTGCGCACTCCCCGTCTCCGCGCCACTCGTCCAGTTCGAGCACGTCTTGTCGTCCGTACCGGGAAACGCGGTGCCGTCGAGCTGCG
>JBKJMP010000390.1:0-13573 GCA_046596395.1 Gemmatimonadaceae bacterium | reverse complement strand
CGCGAGGAGCGCCAGGTCGAGAACTACCGCAAGCTGCTGCTCTCCATCGCCAAGGCCGCGCGCGTCATCCTCATCAAGCTGGCCGACCGCCTGCACAACATGCGGACGCTCGACTGGCTCGCTCCCGAGAAGCGCCGCCGTATCGCCACGGAAACGCGCGACCTGTACGCGCCGCTCGCCCATCGCTTCGGCATGGCGAAAATGCGGTGGGAGCTCGAGGACCTGGCATTCAAGTTCCTCGAGCCGGACGACTACAAGGCCCTCGCACGTCAGGTAGCGCAGAAACGCGGCGAGCGCGAGGAATTGATTCTGGCGCTCCGCGAGCCGCTCGAGCGGGAGCTGGCGCGTGCCGGCATCAAGAACGTCGATGTCACCGGGCGGCCGAAGCACCTGTGGTCGATCTACAAGAAGATGAAGCAGCGCGATAAGCCATACGAGGAGATCTTCGACCTCCTGGCCATCCGCGTCCTCGTCAACTCGGTGCCCGATTGCTACCACGCGCTCGGCGTCATCCACGACGGGTACACGCCGGTGCAGGAGCGGATCAAGGACTACATCGCGCAGCCGAAGTCGAATGGCTACCAGTCGCTGCACACGACGGTGTTCGGGCCCGGCAGGCAGCTGTATGAGATTCAGATCCGTACGAAGGCAATGCATCGCACCGCGGACTTCGGTATCGCCGCGCACTGGCTGTACAAGGAAGATGCGAAGAGCGCCGACGAGCTGGACAAGCATCTCACCTGGTTCCGCCAGATTCTCGAGCTGCAGCTCGACGCGAACACCCCTGACGAGTTCCTCGAGTTCCTGAAGCTCGACCTCTATGCCGACGAGATCTTCGTGTTCTCACCGAAGGGGGACGTCCACCAGTTGCCGAAGGGGGCGACGCCGATCGACTTTGCCTTCGCGGTGCATTCGGAAGTCGGGCTTCATTGCGCTGGTGCGAAGATCAACGGGCGCATCGCGCCGCTCTCGCGTGCGCTCCGGAACTCCGAGACCGTCGAGATCATCACCGCGCCCGCCGCGAAGCCGAGCCGCGACTGGCTGGCGCACGTGCGGACGGGTCGCGCGCGTCACAAGATCCGCCAGTGGCTCCGCCACGAGGAGCTCTCGTCGTCGGTCAAGCTTGGCCAGGACATCCTGGAGCGCGAGCTCAAGCGGCGCCGCCTTGCGCGTCCCGGTGACGCCGCACTCGAGTCGGCGGCGGTGGCACTGGGCCTCGGCGACGCTACGCAGCTCTATGCGTCGGTCGGACAGGGCGACGTCAGCGTTGCGCTGGCGATCAAGCACCTCTTCCCCGAATACACCGAAGCCGAGCAGCCCAAGCCGACCCTGGTGGAACGCCTCGTGGCGAGCGTTACGCGCAGCTCGAAGGGGGTCAAGATCCAGGGCGTGGACGGGCTCATGGTCCGGTACGCCCAGTGTTGCCAGCCCGTCCCCGGCGATGCCGTCACCGGCTACGTCACCCGTGGTCGTGGGGTCAGCATCCATCGCGCGGACTGTCCGAACCTGCTCTTCCTCGCCCACGAGCCCGAGCGCCGGCTCGAGATCGACTGGCAGGAGGCCGAGGGCGAGCGGTTCCTGGTGCGTCTCGCGCTGGAGGGGAACGACCGTCGCGGGCTCTACGCCGATCTGGCGAAGGCCGTCACCGATTCGGGAACGAACATTCGGGGCATGGAGCTCAAGAGCACCGACGGCAAGGCGACGGGCGCCGTGCTCGTGGAGGTCGAGAACCTGTCGCACCTCCAGAAGATTATCAAGGCCGCGCGCAAGGTGAAAGGCATCACCGAGGTTGCGCGGCGCGAGCGGATCGCGGACAACTAGGCGAGGCTTTGAGCGGATAAATTCTCCCTCCCGATCTCCCGAAGACAAGCCGAAGGCATTAGCTTCCAGCATGTCCCCCCGCGCCGAATTCATTCTGCAGGCCCCATTCGAGCCGGCCGGCGACCAGCCGAAGGCGATCGCCGAACTGATGCAGGGGCTGAACCGCGACGACCGTTTCCAGGCGCTCCTGGGTGTCACCGGATCGGGCAAGACGATGACGATGGCCAACGTCATCGCCCAATACGGCAAGCCGACGCTGGTGCTCAGCCACAACAAGACCCTCGCGGCGCAGCTCTACGGCGAGATCAAGAGCTTCTTCCCGCAAAACGCCGTCGAGTACTTCATCTCGTACTACGACTACTACCAGCCGGAAGCGTACGTCCCCACGACGGATACGTACATCGAGAAGGACGCGTCGATCAACGAGGACATCGACCGGCTGCGCCTGCGGGCGACGTCGTCGCTCATGGAGCGGACCGACGTGATCATCGTGGCGACGGTGAGCGCGATTTACGGACTCGGTGACCCGGTCTCGTACCGCGAGCAGATGGTCACCGTCGCGACGGGACAGAAGGTCAACCGCGACGACCTCCTGCGATCGCTGGTGCGCATCCAGTACAACCGCAACGACGTCGTGTTCGAGCGCGGCACCTTTCGCGTGCGCGGCGATACGGTCGAGATCTTTCCGGCGTACGAGGAGCAGGGCGTTCGCGTCGAGCTGTGGGGCGACGAAGTCGAGCGCATCTCGAAGATCAACGTGCTCACCGGCGAGACGATTGCCACGCTCGAGCGCGCGGCGGTGTACCCGGCGAAGCATTTCGTCACCCAGCGGCCGACGCTCGAGCGCGCGGTGAAGGTGATTCGCGAGGAGCTGGTCGAGCGGCTTGGCGAGATGCGGGCGAACGGTCGCCTGCTCGAAGCGCAGCGTCTCGAGAGCCGCACGAACTTCGACATCGAGATGATGCTGGAAATCGGTACGTGCGCCGGTATCGAGAATTACTCGCGTCACCTCTCGGGACGCGTCGCCGGCGAGCGGCCAGCCTGCTTGTTCGACTACTTCCCGGAGGACTTCCTCGTCGTCGTGGACGAGTCGCACGTGACGTTGCCGCAGATCGGCGGAATGTTCAACGGTGATCGCGCGCGAAAGCTCACGCTGGTTGACTATGGCTTCCGCCTGCCGAGCGCGCTGGACAACCGTCCGTTGATGTTCGACGAGTTCCTGTCGCTCACGCCGCGTGCGGTGTTCGTGTCGGCCACCCCGGGAGAGTTGGAGCTGCGGCTCTCCGAGGGTGTGGTCGTCGAGCAGATCATCCGTCCCACGGGGTTGATCGACCCGGAGATCGAGATTCGCTCCGTGCGCGGCCAGGTGGACGACTTGCTCGCTGAGATTCGCAAGTGCGTCAAGGTGGGCGAGCGGGTGCTCGTCACGACGCTCACGAAGCGGATGTCCGAAGACCTCACCGACTATCTCCAGCAAGTGGGCGTGCGCGTGCGCTACATGCACTCGGACATCGACGCGATCGAGAGGATGGAAATTGTCCGAGGCCTCAGACTTGGCGAATTCGACGTGCTCGTCGGGATCAACCTCCTGCGCGAGGGGCTGGACATGCCGGAGGTATCGCTCGTCGCGATTCTCGATGCCGACCAGGAAGGCTTCCTGCGCTCGGACCGGTCGCTGATCCAGACCGTCGGACGCGCTGCCCGCCACGTGAACGGCCGCGCGATCTTCTATGCCGATAAAATGACGGGCTCGATGGAACGGTGTATCGAGGAGACCAGTCGGCGCCGCACGATCCAGCGTGCGCACAACGAAGAGCATGGCATCACGCCGACGTCGGTGTCCAAGAGCATCGACCAGGTGCGCTTCAGCACGCGCGTGGCGGATGCGCGCGCGGAGCGTGAGGAGCCGAAGCCGAAGCGCGGACGCAAGGTGGCCGAGCAGGCATCGCCGAGCTACGACATGGTGGAGCCGGAGGTGCTCGTGAAGATGCTCGAGGAGCAGATGCGCCAAGCCGCGACCTCGCTCGACTTCGAGGCGGCGGCGCGCCTCCGCGATCAGTTGTTCGAGGTCCGCGCGCGGATGGCGGGACCTGGGCGCGAGAAGGTCGGAGACGTCAAGGCGGCGCGATGACGGGAGACGCCTCCAGTGAGCACGCGCATCCGCCCCTGATCCCACCGCGGGCCCAGCAGGGGGCGCTCGCCATGACGGAGGCCGAGCTGCGCGACTGGGGGATGCGGTTCGGGCGTTCGGCCAAGCCACCGCTGCTCGTCACCCTCACTGGGGAGCTCGGTACCGGAAAGACAACGCTGGTGCAGGCAATCTGTGCTGGCTATGGCGTGACGGAGGACGTTACGAGTCCAACGTTCGCGCTCGTGCACGAGTACCAGGCACCACGATCGGTGGTGCACCATCTGGACCTTTACCGGTTGGACCGGACCGACCAGCTCGATGCCCTCGCGTGGGATGAAATCGTAGGTGGGCCGGGGCTGGTGCTCGTCGAGTGGCCCGAGCGAGCGGGCAATCGTCTTGGCGCCGGAATGGTCACCCTGTCCCTCCAGCACCTGCCGGACGATCCGGAGCGCCGGCTGCTCTACGCGGGTTGGCACGCATGATCTCGCTCGTACTCGAGGCTTCCACGTACCAGGGAAGCGTCGCGCTTCTCGATGGCGGTTCGCTGGTCGGTGCGCGCGCCGTCGCGATGCGCGGTCGTGATGCGGAGGCGCTAATGCCTGCGGTCGCCGACCTTCTGCTGGGGGCTGGGCACGCGGTCCGGGGAATCGATCGCATCGTCTGCGGCGCCGGTCCAGGAAGCTTCACGAGCCTGCGGATCGCGGCATCAATCGCCAAGGGCATCGCCCTGGCGTCCGGGGCAGCGCTCCTGCCGCTATCGTCGCTCGCGCTGCTGGTGGCCTCGCGTGAACCACGTTCGAGTGGGCGGTTTCTCGCTGCGATGGACGCCATGCGTGGAGAGCAATACGTCCAGCCGTTCGATGTGGACACGGCTGGCGTCGTGCGAGTGGCGGGCCCACTGCGCCTCGTACCCGTGGCGGACGTTGACGGAATGGCGCAGGATCTTGGCGCGACGGCCATCGGGCCGTCGCGTTCAGGACCCGAGCTCGTGCTCCCCGTGGCCAGCTCGGCAGCGTGGATCACAAACCTGATCGAGGCATCGCAGGCGGCTGATCTCGACTCCTGGGAGCCCGCCTACGGCCGCCTTGCGGAGGCGCAGGTGAAGTGGGAGGCGGAGTCCGGACGTTCGCTCGCGGCGGGATGATGGTGCAGGCGCTCGACATCCGGCCAGCGAGTGAGATCGACCTTCCGGGGGTGCTCCGCATCGAGCGCGAGTCCTTCTCGGATCCCTGGAGCGCCGAGTCGTTCGAGACGTCGCTGGCGCTGGACCGCATGCACTTCCTCGTCGCCGACGGAGCCGGAATCGGTGAAGGTGGCGGTTCTGAAGTTCTGGGATACGTTATCGCCTTGGTGGTGCTGGACGAGGCCGAGATTGCCAACATCGCGGTTTCGGCCAGCGCGCGATGCCGGGGGATCGGAGGGCAACTCCTCGACGCGATGGTAGCCGACCTCGTGCAGCAGGCGGTTCAAAAGGTGTATCTGGAGGTCCGCGAGTCCAACGTCGCGGCTCGCGCACTCTACGAATCGCGCGATTTCAGGGAGGTAGGGAGGCGCCGCGGCTATTATCGGCAACCTTCCGAGGATGCCCTGGTGCTGAAGCGTGAAATTGGACCGGTGTGAAGTAAAGTGTTACGTGAAGTGAATACCGGATGTTGTGCAACAGTATGGTTATGGCGGTCGGACTTTAATCTTTAGCGTGTGGGCGAGTCATAGACATTTGCCCAGGGAGGAGTGTATGAGCAGGAGCTTGAACAAGGTCACATTGATCGGGAATCTCGGGAACGATCCGGAGGTTCGGTCCACCACTGGTGGCAATCGCGTCGCGACGTTCTCGCTGGCGACGAGCCGGTCGTGGAACGACGCCGGCGGCGTCAAGCAGGAGAAGACCGAGTGGCATCGCTGCGTTGTCTGGAACACCAAGAACTCGCAGCTCGCCGACATCGTCGAGAAGTATGTGAAGAAGGGCGACAAGCTGTACGTCGAGGGGCGCATTGAATACCGGCAGTGGCAGGACAAGGAGAACCAGACTCGGTACTCCACCGAGATCAACGTGCGCGAGCTCATCATGCTTGGCGGCGGATCGGGCGGTGGCGGGCGCGGCGGCGACTTCGACAGCGATTCGGCGAACGGTGCGCGCTCGCGGCCGGCGGCGACGGCCAAGGCGAAGACTGGCGCGGCCGGCGACGACTTCGAGGACTTCCCGGGCGCGCTCAACGATGAGGACGACGATCTACCGTTCTGAGCCGCTGGTCGTGTGGATAACTGCGGCGGGGGCCACGAGCTCCCGCCGCTTTCCTTTGCCTGTGCGCGCTCTCACTGCCCAAACTTGTGTGCTCTCACAAGTTGGCGGCTGGACGATCCGCGAGTATACTCGCGATCCGGGTGGTTTCTCATCCCGGAACCGATCGTCCTACCAGCAGCCCCGCCGCCGCCGGCGGAGGTAAATCGTTGTCTGCCATGCGCCTGCACGTTGGCGCCACAGCCCCTCGCGCGCGTGAAGATCTCCCGACTCGGCTGGTCGCTCCCCGCTGCCGCCATCCTTACCCTCACTGCCGTCCCGACCGCTCGCGCCCAGGAAGCGGGCGCCGCGCAGCCGGCGACGCATACCGTGAAAGAGGGTGATACGCTCTGGGACATCGCCAGGGCCTATCTCGGCGACCCGTATCTCTGGCCCTCGATCTATCGCCTCAATACCGACCAGATCGAGGATCCGCACTGGATTTACCCCGGCGAGGTGTTGCGCCTACCCGGTGGTGCCGCCCCTGAGGTCATCGCGCAGCAGCCGCGGAGCGAGCCCGGGCCATCGGTGTTCCGGCCGGTGGGCATCAACCGAATTGCGAGCGCGCCTCCCATCGAGGCCCCGCCGGCCCATGTGGCTATTGGATCGGTGATTCGCGCGGCGTTCGTCGGTCCCGAGAAGGGTCCGACTGGCTCCGGCAAGCTGCTGTTCCGCGAGGACATTCCGGGCATCGAGAAGGAGCGCCTGACCTCGAACTTCACGCTGTATGACAACGTGCTGATGGTTCCTCCCGTCGGGAGCGTCGCCGCGGAGCGCGAGCGTTTCGTCAGCTACGTCCTCGGCGCGACGATCGACGGCGTTGGGACCATCGTGATTCCCACGGGCGTGGTCGAGGTGGTTCGCGCGCCCCGGAATGGTGAAGCAGCGATGGTGCGCGTCCTGGCGCTGTTCGGTATGGTCGATGGGAATGCACGCGTCATGGCGCTCGATACCGCTGGCGCAGGGGCGAGCACTCGTCCGCTTCCATTCGCCGATACCCGCGTGACGACGATCCGCGCGGTGCACCGCACCTCGGTGCTGCCGTCGCTCGACTACGAGGTGCTCTTCGATCTCGCAGCGAAGGACGGGATGCGGATCGGCGACGAGATCCAGATCTTTCGGGCGCGTCAGGGCGCAGTTCAGGACGAGCGGCCGGCCATTCCGGAGGTTGCTATTGCGACCGCTCAGGTGGTTCGGGTGACTCCGTATGGGAGCACGGCACGGATTACGTCGCACCAGCAACCAGCAATTCGCGTCGGCGAGAGCATCCGTCTCACCGCTCGCATGCCCTGAGGGCGCGTCCGTGCCGGCCTGCGCGGCGGTGACGTAACGCCTGTCCGCGCATTACATTAGGCGGACGTCATGACCGCGATCGCCAATCCCGACGCCATCACGTGGTATTCCGGCGCCGCGGCTCTTGCCGCGGCGCCGTTTGCGCATTCAGCGACCGCGATTTCGGGACTTGGCCCGGGAACGATTCCCACATCAGAGGACCAGCAATGAAGTGTGCGCTCATCACTGGCGGGGCAGGATTCATCGGCTCGCACGTTGCCGAGCGTTTTCTTGCTGAAGGGTGGGAGGTGCACATCATCGACAACCTCGTGACTGGCAGGCTGGCGAATCTGCCTGCGGTCGCGACGTTCCACGAGCTCGACATCCGCGATCCGTCGGCGGCAGCGCTCGTGCGCATGCTCAAGCCCGCCGTACTCGTGCATCTCGCCGCGCAGATGGACGTCCGCCGAAGCGTGGCCGACCCGATGTTCGACGCGCAGACGAACATCGCGGGCTCGCTCAATCTCCTGGAGGCGGTGCGCGAGCACTCGCCAGCCACCCGCGTGGTATTCTCGTCCACCGGTGGGGCGGTTTACGGCGACTTCACGGCGCCACCGAACGTCGAGACGTTCGGCAAGAATCCGGAATCGCCCTACGCGATCTCCAAGCTCGCGGTCGAGTTCTATCTGGCATACTACGGCCGCGTTCACGGACTCGAGTACGCAGTGATGCGCTACGCGAACGTGTACGGACCGCGGCAGGACCGCCATGGTGAGGCGGGGGTGGTGGCGATCTTCTGCGGCCGGCTCATCGACCGCACGGCGCTTACGGTGTTCGGTGATGGCCTCCAGACGCGCGACTATGTCTACGTCGGCGACGTGGTGGATGCCACGTGGCGCGGCGCCACCCAGCCGCTACCACCGACGCGGCTATTGGATGATCGCGCGTTCAACGTGGGCACCGGCATCGCGACGGACGTGCTGACGCTCGCGTCGGTGCTTTCGAATGCCGCTGGCGCACGCGTTCCCGTCGAGCATGCGCCGGAGCGCCCGGGGGAGCAGCGGACCTCGTATCTCGACATCCGTAAGGCCGCAGCGGAACTGGCGTGGACTCCCGCCGTCTCCCTCGACGAAGGCCTTGGGCGCACGTTCGCGTGGTTCGATGACTGGCGCGCGAAGAATCCGCCCGCGGTGGTGCGCGGGTGATGGCGATGCTCCAGATCGGCGGCGCGGTGCCGACGTCCGCGCGTGAGCTCATCGCCCACGCCAGCACCGAGACGCAGGTGGTCCTCGTCATCCTCGTCGTGCTGTCGCTCGTGAGCTGGGCGATCATGTTCGGCGTCGGGCGGCAGCTCTCGAAATCGCTCAGGCTCGCGAGCGCGTTCGCGCGTGACGTGGAGCGCGCGCCGCGCATGGCCGGTGCAGGGGAGGCCGCCAAGCACGCCACCCCGAACGCTGCGCTGCGCCTGCTGCTCCGCGCGCAACAGTTCATTGGCGAGAGCGCTCCGCGCACCCGCGACGAGTTCGGGCAGGAGATGGCTCCGATGTCGCCGATGGCGGCGGCCTCGCGCGTGGAGACGCTGCGCCTGGTGCTCGATGCCGAGGCGCTCTCGGAGCGCGACCGGTTGGGGCGGTGGCTGCCGTGGCTCGCGACCATCGGCTCGGCGAGCCCGCTCATCGGGCTCCTTGGCACCGTGCTCGGCGTCATCAACGCGTTCGTCGGTATCGCGACGAAGGGCTCGGGGAACTTGGCGGCTGTTGCGCCCGGCGTGGCGGAAGCGCTGGTGGCGACGGCGGCGGCACTCACCGTGGCCATCCCGGCGACGTTCGGGTACAACATCCTGGCCGGTCGCCTGAACCGGCTCGACAACCTGCTCGAGGGATTCGGGACGACCGTCATCGCCATGCTGGTTCGCGAGGGGCGCGTCTAGCGTGCGACGCCGCAGGCGCGAGGGGATGCCCCTCAATGCGGAGATCAACGTCGTCAGCCTGATCGACGTGATGTTGCTCCTGCTCGTGATCTTCATGATCACGGCGCCGATGATGCAGGGCGGAGTGGACATCGCGCTGCCGAAGGCGGAGGCACGTCCGCTCGATCCCAAGAGCGGCCTCGTGGTGACCGTCGATCGAATGGGTGCGATCTACGTGGACGAGACGCGCATGACACTGTCCGAGTTCCGGTCGGCCTTTCGCTCACTGGCCACGTCGCGCTCGAGCGACGGCGTGTACCTGCGGGGAGACGCGAGCGTGCCGTATGGCGTCGTGACCCAGGTGCTGGCGATCATGCGTGCCGCCGGCGTGGGCGACGTCGGGCTCGTGACGGACCCGGAGTCTGGGCCGTGAGCGTATCCATGGCGGGCGACGGCGTCTCGCTGCGCGCGCCGGTCGCGCTCTCCGTGGTGGTACACCTGCTCGCTGCGAGTGCATTCGTGCTCACGCGCCCGGCGACCCCAGCTCCCCTTCCGCCGACGTACCGCGTGAGTCTCGTCGCGGCGCCGAAGGGAGATCGCGCCATCGGCGTCGTGACACCCGCGCCGCCGGTGACGGAAGTGCCGAACGTGCCCGCGCCCGTTGCGCGAGCCACGCCTGATGCTGGCCGCATGAAGGCCCCGCCGGTCACGAGTCCGGCGGCGCCGAAGCCGAAAGTCGCGACGCCAAATGCAGCGACGACAGCGCCCCCGAAGGCGCCGGGTGCTCAGCCAGTGGCCGGCGGAGGCCCGACTGGCGGACGCGGCGCAGACGTCGCGAACGTGAAGATCGAAGGGATCGAGTTTCCGTACCCCGTGTATCTGCAGAACGTCGTGCGACAGATCGCGTTGCAGTTCAAGCCATCGGCGCGCGGGGCGCTCACGGCGGAAGTGTCGTTCCTCATCCGTCGCGATGGCACGATCGCCGGCTTGCGGCTGACGCGGCGGTCGTCGGTGTATTCGTTCGACCAGGATGCGCTGGCCGCCGTAGAGCTGGCGGGACGGGCGTTCGGTCCGCTGCCGGAGGGGTTCTCCGACGACGTGCTTCCGGTGATCTTCAGCTTCGACCCACGCCTCATCAGGTGACGTCCTCCATGACAATTCGCCGCGCGCTCGCCGCGCTGCTGCTCGTTCCCGCATCGCTGCTCGCGCAGGACACCGCGCGCGGCGTCCGCATCGGCCTCACGTACGATCCCGGCTCGCGGCCGGGCATCGTCGTCCTGCCCGGCAAGGGCGTGGGCGCCGATTCCATTCGCGCCATCATCCAGCGGGATCTCGATTACGGCGATCGCGTGAGCGTGATCGTGCTCGATGCCGCAGCAAGCGCGGCGGCAGACCGGGCCAGCGCACCGAACTGGGCATTGTTCGCGCGGCTCGGTGCCGCCGCGGCGGTGCAGGTGACGCCGACACCCGCCGGACTGCACCTCGCCGTCTACGACATCGCGAAACAGGCGACCGCGCTCGTAAAGGACTATCCCGCGCCCCCGATGTCCGACATGCGCGGCTGGCGCGCTGCCGTGCACGGCCTCTCGGACGAGCTCGAGGAGGCACTGACGGGCACGCGAGGCATCGCTCGCACGCGCGTGCTGTTCGAGCGCGCACGTCGGCTCTGGGTCGTGGACAGTGACGGCGAGCAGCTGAGGCCGGTGTCGGACATGGAGGCCAAGGCGCCGTCCTGGCATCCCAGCGGGACGATGGTCGCCTTCGGCACGGTGATCCCCTCGAGTATCGTGGTGCACGACCTCGGAAGCGGGCGGTCGCGTACGTTCGCGTCGGGCAGCGGCCTGTTCACGTCACCGGTGTTCAGTCCCGACGGCGCGAGCGTCGTGTATGGCCATGGCGTAGATGACGGCGTTGACATCTTCACGGCGCCGCTCTCCGGTGGGAGCGGAAGGCGGTTGTCGGTCGGACGTGGGAGCGACAACGTCTCGCCGAGCTTCAGTCCCGACGGCAGTCGGATCGCGTTCATGAGCGGTCGCGCCGGCCATCCGGAGATCTACACCATGGATGCCGACGGTACGAACGTCGACATCCTGACGCCTCTCGACTTCGGCGAAGCGGCGCACCGCGGCAATCCGAGCTGGTCACCGGACGGGCGCAGCGTGGCGTTCTATTCCTCGATCGCGCGGCGGTTCCAGCTCATGACGATCAGCCTCCGCGATCGCGGCCTCAAGCAGCTCACGAGCGACGGCGAGAATGAGGATCCGTCGTGGGCGCCGGATGGCCGGCATCTCGTGTTCGTCTCGAATCGCGGGGGCTCGGACCAACTCTGGATTCTCGACACCGAGACGGGTCGGTCGCGCCAGCTCACTCGCGGTGCGCGGGTGCAGAGCCCGGCGTGGTCGCCCCGACTCCCCTCCAACTAACCGGAGCAGCGCATGACCCGTCGCTCGGCCGCCCTTCCGCTCGCCGCCATCCTCGCCATCAGTCTCCTCGAAGGCTGCCGGAAGAAGCCGGCTCCGGCAACCGCGCCGTCCACGGTAGCGCCGCTGGACGCGAATGCGGAGCAACGTCGCGCGGACTCCGTGAATGCGGCATCCGCCGCTCAGCGGCGCGCCGATTCCCTCGCGGCATTCGGATCGTCGGCGGGAACTTCGACGTCCGCGGCCTCCGCAGCCGAAATGCGGACGGTGCTCTCGCAGACGATCTACTTCGACTACGACAAGGACGAGCTCCGTGAGGACGCGCGGTCGGTGCTCGACGCCAAGGCGCCGATTCTCATCGCGAACACGGGGGTCACGGTCGTGATCACGGGCCACACCGACGAGCGGGGGACGTCCGAGTACAACTTCGCACTCGGGCAACGTCGCGCCGCGCAGGTGAAGCGCTACCTGGAGAGCCGCGGTGTAGCGGCCGGTCAAATGACCACGCAGAGCGCGGGTGACGCTCGTCCCGCGTCGGACGGCACTTCGGAATCCGAGTACCAGCGCAACCGCCGGGCGGAGTTCGAGCCGCAGAACACGGGGACGCTGGTGCGTCCGATCATGAACGCGCGCCGGATCCTTCCCGTCGCCGCGCTGCTGCTCTCAGGCTGCCTCGCGTCGAAGGGCGACGTCGCCCTGCTCCAGAGCGAGATGCGTGCAATCCGTGACGCTGCCACGCGTGCCGAGGAGGCGCAGCGCGTGCAGCTCGATCGGTCGATTGCGCAGCTCGTTGCCCAGATCTCGCGCTCCAACGACTCGGTGCGCATGCTGAGCGCGCGCCTGTCGAAGTTCCAGGGCGACGTACAGAACGACCACTACGAGATGGGCCGGCAGATCCTCCAGATCCAGGAGTTGAGCGGGCAGAGCCAGCGCCGCATGCAGGAACTGCGCGCGGCGCTCGAGGAGCGGAACAGCCAGACCGCGCCCGTGCCTGCCATCCCGTCCGACTCGATGACGCCGCCCGCTCCGGCCGGCCCGGGCCCCGCACAGTTGTTCCAGTCGTCATACGAACAACTGCGTCGCGGGAGCACCAGCGTGGCCCGCACGGGTTTCGAGGAGCTCGTGCGCAACTATCCAACGTCGGACGACGCGCCCGAAGCGATGACGTACATCGCGGTGACCTACGAGCGGGAGCGGAACCAGGTGGCGGCCGACTCGGTATACGGCCTGGTCATTCAGAAGTATCCCACGTCGCCGAAGGCGGCGACGGCGCTGTACAAGCGTGCACTCTCGATGAAGGCTGCGGGGAACACCGCCGCGGCCCGAGCCGGCTTCGACCGGATCATCCGCGACTATCCGCGCTCGGACGAGGCGGCGCTGGCACGCGACCAGCTTCGCACCCTGCGGTAAAGCAGCAAAGGAGCAGATGGACAAGGGTACCCCGGCCGAGATGCCATTTCTCGACCACCTCGAGGAACTGCGCTGGCGGATCATCTGGATCCTGGCAGCCCTCGTCGTGTGCGTGGCCCTGGGCTTCCTCGTCGTCCTGAACTTCGACGTGCTCACGTGGATGCAGGGCCCGATCCTGCCGTACCTGCACGGCCGAAAGCTGGTGAACATCAACCTCACCGGTGGGTTTTCGATCATCATGCGCACGGCGATCCTGATCGGGATCGTGCTCGCCCTGCCGGTGATCATCTACCAGGTGTGGGCGTTCCTGTCTCCCGCGCTGCACCGGCACG
>JBKJMP010000248.1:0-7062 GCA_046596395.1 Gemmatimonadaceae bacterium | reverse complement strand
GTGGAAAGCGCAACAGCACCGCTGCGCTCGTCGTGAGTGGCGCGACTCCTTTCGCCCCGTTGTCGGTGTAGGTCGCGCGGAGCACGTACGAGCCGCGCTCCACGACGGTCTTCTTCGGGTCCCAGGTCGTTGGCACTCTCCGTTCGGTCGTCGTGTACCTGCCGGCGAGCGGTAGCCGCGCTGGCCGCACATTGGTGTTCGACAGACTCAACACGTACTGCGCGAGCGTCGACGCTTCCGACGGCGTCAGCGAGGGATGCGGCGGCATCGTCGCCTCACCCCACACGCCCTTGCCGCCGGTGATGATCTTCTGCGCGATCGTCTCGAGCGCATCCTGCCCAGCATAGCGCCGAGCGATCTCGGTCCATCCTGGCCCGATGAAGCGCGTGTCCAGCCGGTGGCAGACCATGCAGTCGCTCCGCGCAATGATCGCGTGTGCCCGGACGTGCCGCATCGACGCATCCGGACTCACATCACGGGCCCTCGCGAGCTCGTTCGGCGTCATGCCGGATGGGACATAGTCGGCGGTGACGATCACGCGACCTCGCGCCGGCTGCCCGTCCTCGCGATCCGTTGCGCGCACGCTGTAGTCCACGCGCCCGTCCGGGAAGTAGAAGGAGCGGTTGCCGCGCGTGACGTTCAGCGCCACGCGCGGTGGCTCGTTGCCAGCCACGAGTCTCACGCTGTCCCGGGAGGATGCGCCGGAGGAATCCGTGACGGTGAGCATTGCGATGTAGACGCCGGGAGCGGACAGCGTGATGACCGGGTTCGCACTCGTATACCGCCGCGCGGTTCCGCCCTCCGGCGTCAGCGTCCAACGGTAGCGCAGCGCGTCACCGTCGTAGTCGACCGTGCCTCGCGACGACAGCGACACGCGAAGCGGCGTGGCACCAGCCAGACGATCCGCGGACGCAACGACTCGTGGTGCGCGATTACCGGCGTTGTACTCGACCTTCGACAGTCGCCCATCGGGCGCCTGCGCGTACTCGATGACATAGAGGTCGCCGTTCGGCCCGAAGTCCATGTCGAGGGGCGCCGTGACCTTCTCGTCGGGAAGGAAGCGCTCCATCGAGACCACCTTCGTGCGGTCGTCGTTCATCGTCGCCACCATGATCCACATGCGCATGTAGTCGACGACAAACCACTTCCCCTCGTAGTAGTCCGGAAACCGGCGTGCCCCCGTGAAGTTCGATGCGTAGAAGATCGGCCCGCCCACCGCGCAGCGGCCTCCGCTTCCGAGCATCGGAAACTCCGCTGAAACGCCGTATGGATACGAGAGAAGGGGCACACGGGCCGGTGGGAGTTCCCGAATCCCGCTGTTGTTTGGCGAGTGATTCACCGGACGCGCCGGATTCATCGGCGGCCCGAACGTCTTCGGTGGCCCATCCTCGACGGTGTTGTAGCCACGATTGTAGCCGATGAAGAATGGCCACCCGTAGTTCCCGGCGCTCGCGGCCACGTTGAGCTCATCGTAGCCCATTGGCCCAACGCCCGCCGAGTCTCTCCCGGCGTCCGGCCCGATCTCGCCCCAGTGCAGAAAGCCCGTCTTCGAATCGACGGTCACGCGCCACGGGTTGCGGTTGCCCATCGTGTAGATCTCTGGCCGCGTGTGCTGAGTCCCGGACGGGAACAGGTTGCCGGCCGGAATCGTGTAGGTGCCGTCGGATTCGGGATGAATGCGCAGAATCTTGCCGCGCAGGTCGTTCGAATTGGCCGACGTCCGCTGCGCGTCCTGTCCCTTCCCGCCCGCCTTGGTCCAGTGGACGGGGCTGTACTGGGTGGCCTCTGTGTTGTCGCCGGTCGTGAGATAGAGATTGCCCGCTGCATCCCACGTCATGCCTCCGCCCACGTGCGACGCCAGGTCGAAGGGCCAGCGCATGAGGACGACCTCGGACGAGAGATCGATGCCGTCGCGCGCGTTGAGGGTGAAGCGCGACAGCCGCATCTCGATCGAATCGCGAAATGGCAGGAAGCTCACATAGAGCTGTCGCGTCCTGTCGAAGTCGCGATCCAGCAGCAGGCCCACCAGCCCGCTCTCCCCGAGCACCGCGACGGGTATCTTGCCCAACGCGGTCACTCGGCCCGTCGCTTCGTCGTAACGCTTCACGACGCCCTTGCGCTCGATGATGTAGACTCGGCCAGCACGATCGAACTCGAGCTGCAACGGCTCGTCGAGTCTTTCGACGAGGATCTCGCGCGTGAAACGATTCTGATCCGGTGGACCTTGCGCCCGCGCGCCAGATCGCGGCACCACACTGGCGGCGGCAATGAAGAGCAGCGACAGGGAAGCGATCATGCTACCGTGCCAAGCGCCGCACGGCGGGACGAGGCTTGATCACGGCGACGACCCGGCACCCTTCAGACGGCGGGTGTTGTACTCCCGGAGGTAGCGCTGCCGCTCGGCGTCGGTCGGATATGCGTCCGACGGCCCGTAGGGGTATGACTTTACGCCGTGATAGGGGAGCGGGCCCACCGTGGTGCCGAACGCCGTATTCAGGTCCGAGTCCTTGATCCACCCATCGGTGTAGAGCAGGAAGTCGCGCCTCCACCCGCGTGGCAGCGCGGTTGCGGAGCTCGCGTCGAACTGAATGGTCGTCTCGTCTCCAGGGCCCATCACCACGTACATGTCGTCCGCCTTCCGCAGCAACGGCAGTACGTCGCCGAACCGGGTGAAGTCGCCGTCGATCGGGCGCCAGGGCGATTCCTTGGTCACGTCGTCGTAGGCGAACCAGTACGGCCCGTACCGTCCCCCCTTGCGATACATGCGCGAGAAGCCGCGGTAGTGGAGATCAGCGGAGACAGGCGCCAGCGTCGTGACGTTCACCGCGCTGTTTTCGAGGTTGTGCGCGACGAACGCGTGGTCCCAGTAGATCTGCATGGTCGTGCGAATGCGCACGTGATGATCCGCGGTGGGAAAGATCCCCGCGAGGTCGATCACCATCGTCTTGTCCTTGCCGGACGGGAAGCCGATGTTCGCCTGCACGGTCCGCCAGACTCCCTTCGCGTCGCGCACCTCCAGCGACGGCGAGGCCGGCGTAATCGACGACTGCTGCGAGAGGGCGACGTTGATGCTCGCGTCGGTGGGATAGATCCAACCGCGCAGAAAGAGATGAGTGCCCGGACCGCCAGCGGCCTCCCCGAGGTCCATGATGAGATCATGTGACCGCACCACGCCCTGATACTGCGTCGGCGTGAGGTTCGAGACGTACACGTCGTCACGCTCCCGCAACGCCGGCAGGACGTCGGCGCCCCGCTCGTCGATCGCACTCCGCGGCAGGTGCTTTCGAGCCACCTGAAAGAGCCGGAGCTTCACCGGCCCAGGCGGCACGAATCGCTCGTCCACGAAGACGTCGACGGAATCCGGGTGATCGACGGCGATCAGCTTCACCTCGTCGGCGTACGCCGTCTCCCAGAGCTCTTCGGTGAATTGAAGCACATAGCGTCCGTCACGCGGCTGAAGCGCCTCACCCGCAATGCGCACGTATTCCTGTGAGGCTCCCGCGGGCGCAAAGGCGCTCTGGCTGCCCCCTCCCATCAGACCGAGCGGCATACCCAGCGCGCTGCGCCACATCGCGTCGGTCACGAACCGGAAGCCCTTGCCATCCCACGTGTACGCAAATGCGCACGATCCCTTGAGCATCTCCAGTTCCACCACGTCCTGGTCGGATCCGGGGAAGAAGACCGTCTGGGGTACGCCGTTCGTCCACTCGATGCGGAGCACATCGGCCTTGAGGTGCGACCCGAGTC
This sequence comes from Gemmatimonadaceae bacterium, assembly GCA_046596395.1. Classification (GTDB taxonomy): domain Bacteria; phylum Gemmatimonadota; class Gemmatimonadetes; order Gemmatimonadales; family Gemmatimonadaceae; genus AG11. Next base: position 3,315 of record JBKJMP010000248.1, on the reverse strand, counting down.
CAAAATGCGTCGTGCGCCCGGTGGCGACGCGCGTCTGATAGATCTCGCCGACGCGAAGCTCCAGCCGAGCCCCGATGCCGAACGTGTTGTTCTTGCCGCTGCCGGTGCGGAGCGCCTTGAGCTCCACGTTCACGGCAAGGTTGTCGTTCCCGTTTTCGTTGCGCAGGAAACGCGGCTCGCCCGCGCCGTCGAGCACCACGAGGTCCAGATCCCCATCGTCGTCGATGTCCGAGACCGCCATCGCGGAGCTCCCCCCGGACCGGACCCCCGAGGGAACCGCCGCCGACCGATCCAGAAACCGTCCCGTGCCGTCGTTCCGAAACACGAACAGGCGCGGTGCATTCGCCCCTCGGCCATTGGAGGTTCCGGCGACGAGGTCGAGCCAGCCGTCGTTGTCGTAGTCCACGAACGACACCGCTAATCCCGCCACGGAGCGTAGTGCCTGTGCTGCCGCGCTCGAGCGGCGGTCGCGCGTGAACGTGCCGCTCCCCGTGTTGAGCCAGAACGCAGGCTCGGCGGCATTCACACTGGCCACGAGCAGGTCGAGGAATCCGTCGTTGTTGTAGTCCCCCACTGCCACGGCCCCCGATCCGCCCGTGGTGGCCAGCCCGCTCGCCCTGGTGACGTCGGCGAAGCGCTGGGCTCCCCCATTGCGAAAGAGGGCGTCGCTCCCCTGCACGTTCGTGACGAAGACGTCGGTGCGTCCGTCGCCATCGAAGTCGGCGAAGACGGCGTCGTGCGCGTTGCTGCCGCCTGCCAACCCGAAGTTCGCCGTTGCGTCGGTAAACGTGCCGTCGAGGTTGTTGCGGTACAGGGTGCGCGGTCCTTGCCCCACGAGTAACAGGTCGAGATCACCGTCGTGATCGAGATCGGCGAAGAGCGCCTTTCGCGCGCCCTTCACGTCGCCCACGCGTGCCTTCGACGTCACGTTCTCGAAGGTCGCGTTGCCAAGGTTACGGAACAGATGGCCGCGTGCCCCCTCCTCGCCACCAATCACGAAGAGGTCCTGCCAGCCATCGTTGTCGAAGTCCGCGAAGGTGGCGAACGAGGCGCCCTGCGGAAGGGAGATACCGGAGCGCGCGGTGGCGTCCCGCACGAAGCCGCCCTGAACGCCATAGAGATAAGCGACCGATCTCCGCTGAGTCGCCGACCACACCGAGACGAATAGGTCGTCTCCGCCGACGCCGTCGATATCGCCAATGGCGAGGGCGCCCGGTGCGCCCGGCTGCGCCTGCGCGGCGGCGGACCCTGACGGAGTCCCCACGACGGAGAAACCCGACTCGCTCGTGACGTCGGTGAATTTCACCACGTTGACCGTGGTTCGCACGAGCCTGACGCGCGTGGACACATAGTCCTTCGGTGCAAAGGTCAGGATGGGATGCCCGGGGATGGGGCCTTCGGTCCATTTCACGTCCTCGAGGGAGGCCTGGTACGGCGCGGTCACCTCCATGAGGCGGATGAAGCGGCCAAGTGTCGCGCGCGCCTGCGGGATCTTCCCCTCACGGAACAGTTGAATGGCGCTGTCCAGATACACCCGTGCGTCCGTCGGCGGCTCGGGCGGAATGCGCCGCACGTCCTCGAGGTGACGGACGACGCTGTCGGCTTCGCCGCGGCCCGCGAGCGCAGCCACGAGCTTGAGGCGCACGGCGAGATTGCCCGGCGCGACCGCGAGGACGTCCCGCAGGCGGCCTTCATACTGGCCAGCCGACGCGCCATCGGGCGCTTGCACTTCGAGCTCGGCAAGCGCGTACAAGACGCGCGCGTTGCCCGTGGGATCGCGGCGAAGCTCTTCGAGTATCGCGCGTGCGTCGGATGGTCGCTGCGTCAATGAGAAGAGCTTGGCGAGCGCGAGACCCACCTCGGTACTGGCCGGATCCAGTTTGCGGGCGCGCCGTAATTGCTTCTCCGCCTCGTCGTAGCGGCCCGCTTGCAGGTAGGTGAGCCCCAAGTTCGCGTAGCCCAGCGGATCGTCGGGCGCGAGCTTCGTGAGTTTCTTGAATGCGGACTCGGCCTCCGCCAACTGGTTTCGCCTGAGATGACTGAGTCCCAGCGTCCGCGTGGTGTAGAGCTCCTCCACGGATGCTGGCTCGGACCGGCACGCGATGATGCCGGCGATCGCGGCACCGAGCAAGGCCCTTCGGATCACACGCATCACGCGTGTGGGGCCCACGACGGTCCGCCGGCCGCATCGGGCGATTCCTCGTCGTTCACCCAGAACGCGAGGTGTTTCACGTTCGCGCCATACGCCATTGCCTGCACCGTTCGCCTCCGCTTGTTGGGGCGAATATGCGGAAGCGAGTGCTGGCGGCGGAAGAGCGCGATGACATCGAGTGGCCGTCGAGGGAGGGATCGGTTACTCGCCAATCCCTGCTGTCACTGCTTGGTGGTCAGCAGGACGATCACCGGCCCGCCGTTCGCATTGAGCCCGAACCGCAACTGTGCCTCATTCGCGTTGAGGTAGCGGACCTCGACGAATGACATCGTGTTGGCAGCGGCCAGCTGATCGAGAGACTGCAACGGACCGTAGTCGTGCGAGATGCGGACTTGTCCCGCGGTCGTATTGAGAAAACTCTGCGGGCCGGTGGCGTTGAAGAACGCCGGCCGCAGGTAGCGGATCGCCCGCATGGCGTCCATTGCCACGACCACAGGATCGTGCAACTCGTCCCTGCTGATGACCAGGGGGTTCTTCGCCACGATCCGGGCGGGAACGAGCGGCTCTATGTCGGGAGGTTCCGGTCGTGCGCAGGCCGCAACCACGAGCACGATGACGAGACAGCTTCGGTGGCCAACCATGGCGTACCTCACTTGGAGAAGAGGCGAACAACACTGAAACGTACTCCCCTACCCTTCGGCTAAGCCATCCTTCCTTCGCCGTTCAGAGATCACCGGATGCGAGGCTCGCCAGGCGTGGGTCAGCGGCGAGGCACTCGCGACGGTTCCCACACCTTGTCGAGCTTCGCGAACAGCTCCTGAGAGTCCCACGCGGGACGGCTGGCGATGATCTTCACTTGCTCCGCGCGGCGTCTCTTCACGTCGTCCGCGGCAGTAGTCAACTCGTTTTTGGTATTGACAGAATAGTCCAATGATCCATAGAACAGTGGTGCATGGGCGGTAGCGTCAAGCGGGCCGTGAGATCAGGCAAGGAGGAACGGATGGCGGAGAAGCATCTCGACAACGTGCAGGGGATCAGCCGGGCGATCGAAGGGCTCGATGTCGACGCTCTCCGGGACGCGATCCGCGAAGAGTACGCGCTGGTGGCCGCAGAGCCCGAGCATGGATTCCACTTTCACACGGGGCGGCGGCTCGCGGGCATCC
>JBKJMP010000036.1:0-5440 GCA_046596395.1 Gemmatimonadaceae bacterium | reverse complement strand
CAAACGGCCGCATCCGCAATCAGAATTGCGCCACCGGCCGCCGAAAATGGACACGGCCAGTTGTTCAACCTCTCCACGATGTAAGGAACGTCTGCCTAGTGCCAGGTAAGACCGACTCCGAGCTGGCCAAAGTTGGCGTTACCGCCATCGAAGCTCCCGCCGATGCCGTTCCAGAACGGCGAGATGCTCACGTTCTTCCCGACGCGGAAGTCATAGCCGAGACCGAGGAGCACGGCGACGCCGGTTTCGGTCTCGTTGCCGAATCCACGAATGCCCAGGTCCAGCGTTGCGATGCCGAGTCCGCCGGTGAGGTGGAAGGCGCCGGTTTCCGAGGGATAGAACTTCGCCGCGGCGGCGAGGCTGCCCATCGTGAGGGTGACGCCGCCCTCGGACTTCGTCCATCCGTTCGATGAGACACCGAGGAGCAGCTTCTTGTTGATGGTTCCGCCGAGGGAGACCTGCCCGGAGAAGCCGTTCTCCCGGGTACCGCAGTCGTCGCAGCCGAACGAGCCGTAGCCGGCACCGATGTTGAACCAGAATCCTTCGCGAGTGTTGGGGTGTGACTGCGCGGTGAGGGTGCCGGGCAGGAGCAGTAGCGTCGCGAGTGCGAGGAAGGTGATGGAGCGGGATTTCATTGTCTCCGGAGGGGTGGGAGGGCTGCCGATCCGGACGCGCGAGAAGTGAGGCGTCCGGTGTTCTCTCCAGAGTAGAGCGAGGGTCTGACAGCGCTCGCCAGAACTGACGCTACTATCGGCGTTGTCGTATGACAGCGGCACAGCGCGAGCAGATCAGCCCAGCGTGAACCGCGAGGCGCCTGCGGGCGGAGACCGTTCGATGAGGTAGCTCACGAACTTCTCATCACTGGGTGCCAGGGGCAGGTGTATGAGGTCAGAGAGCTCGCGCCATGCGAGTGCTTCGTGTTCAAGGCAAGCCGGCTCACCGACGACGTCGACGGGGATAAAGGCCACGGAAAAGTGTGAGCCTGGATCTGCCGTCCGGAATAGCTCAGTCCCTACCTGGGTAACGCTAAGGGCGAGTTCCTCTCCCAACTCGCGATGGAGGGCAGCGTCGTCCGTTTCTCCGTCCTCGCACTTTCCGCCCGGGAACTCCCAGAGTCCACCGTGCCTCTTGTGAGACGGGCGTTTGCACACAAGAAAAGTTGGACCACGAGCAATCACTGCGGCTACCACTCTGCCGCGTCTGTCGTCGGGCGCCATTAGAAAGCCCGAGCGCGCACTAACCCTGCCCTCGTAAGACACTGAAGTCGGCGAAAAGCTTTGGCGTCAGCGGAACCTCGAGCGTCCAAGCAATGTTCATTGGTCGATCACCGGAGATATCGTCCATGCTTTCAAGAAACACAGGACCGCAAACGCGATACGGGTCTGCCTTCTTGGAGCGCACAAAGAGCTGAAAGTGCCATCCGTTCGCGCTGCTTTCCAGGTACCGACGGCCAGACGCATTGCCCGGGCCCGCGACGTTCTGGGACTGCCAATGAAAGCGCCGGGTACTTACCGCATAGTCGTGATATGCGATGGTGTCATGAAAGCCCTCGCTCTTGTCGAGAGTTACAAGCAGCAGTTCTGTCTTGCGCTCCGGCAACCTGAGTACTCCCGCATTGAACGGAATTCTTCGGGCGCCAGTTAGAAAGCCAGTCGCGGTGAGAATCTCACGGCTGCGATAAGCTCCGTGCAGTTGTAGCGGAACATCCTCCATGCCAGGGACCTGACGTTTATCGGCCCGTGAGCGTGAAGTCAGCACATTGGCAAGCTCGCCCAACTCGCCCACGCAGCTGGGGCATGTCTGCAGGCGCTTCAGAAACGCCGCGTAATGGAGGGGTTCGCGGCTGCTGTCCACTTGATACGTGAGCATCTGCGTCCGTAGCCTCTCTTCCTCGGACTTTGGATCAAAATCAGCCTTCGCTTCCGAAACCCGTCGCATCAAGTCAAGCTGTGCGGGATCGTCGATATGAAGCAGATCGGTGAACCTTCGCGAGAAATACGCCTCCTCGTCAGGTGCCTCGCCGCTGAGAACACCAGCAGTGCGCTTCAGTGTGGTCCAGCCGCTCGGCGCGGAATCGCGATAGACGTCGCTGAGAGGGATGCGCTGATCGTGAAGAAAGTCGCCGAGCTGAACCTCTCGCTTTCGCGACGACGCCACGTATGCCTGCAGCTCGGTACCAAGCCTTCTCCAACTCTGACGTACGAGCGTGCGAAGGCTACGAAGGACCTGCTGCCGTGTTTGTCTCTGCAGGTGGATGTGACACCCGGGAGGCAACGTACTGAATCCATGTTCGACCGCGTCGCCGAGCTGACGGCGAGTAAGACCGGTGAGGCCACCCAGTAGGCGGTCAAATCGAAAGTCAGCCCTATGCTGACCGACAAAATCGAGTACGAGACAACTTTCCTTGCCCGGAAGGAGACGAAGTCCGCGGCCGATTTGCTGCTGAAAGAGGACCGGACTCTGTGTTGGCCGGAGAAGCAACAAGGTATCCACTTCTGGAATGTCTACTCCCTCGTTGTAGAGGTCGACGGTAACAATGGCGCAGATCTCCCCGCTCGCCAGCCGCTTCGGCGCGCGAATCTGCTCGGCCTTGGGGGTGTCACCGGTGACGCATTCGGCGGGCAGCCCAGCGTCGTTCAACGCTCGAGCCATGAACTGCGCATGCGCGACGGAAACGCAGAAGACCAGTGACTTTGTGTTCCGAGGGTTTCCGGATAGCCGTGACCATTCGTCGACGACGACCTTCGCACGGACCATGTTGCCCGTTACCAAGCGATCGACGGCGGAAGCCTCTCCTGGGCCGTCCCACGGTACTTCTGAAAAATCGGTGCTGTCATCACATCCGTAGTACTCAAACGGTGCGAGAAGCTGCATGTCGAGTGCGTCCCAAAGACGCATCTCAACGGCCGGCGCTCCGTCTGGTCGCGGGCTGAAGTAGGCCTCAATAGATTGTCCGTCCGTCCGTTCCGGCGTCGCAGTGAGACCAAGCAGGTGGGCCGGCTGGATCGTTGTGACGAGCTGGTGAAAGCGCGCCGCAGCAAGGCGATGGCATTCATCGATCACCACTGTATGCCAGAAGTCCGGCCCCAGTCGTGAAACAAGATCGCGTGAAGCCATCGTGTCGATCGACGCGAAGACGTGATCGTACAGCGGTGGAGTTAGACCGCCGGTCAGAAGCTCCCCGAACGAATGGTCTCGAAGGACTTCGCGGTATGTGCGGAGCGCCTGCCGAAGTATCTGTGCTCTGTGGGCTACGAAGAGCAGCCGCGGTCGATGGCCCAACCGCTCCGCGGTTTCTCTGTAGTCCAGCGCGGCAACCACGGTCTTTCCGGTGCCGGTCGCCGCGACCAGAAGATTCCGAACGCGCCCATGCTCCCGTTCGCGATGAAGCTGATCGAGCATGTCGCGCTGAAACGGCTTCGGGTGAATGTCGAAGAAGAACGGCGACGAGCCGAGACCATCGCCAGCTCCCTCGCGACGCAATGCTTCGGTGACGGCTGCACGGCTTAACGGATCATTCGGAGAATACTTGGTGAACTCCTCGTCGAGCCAAAGGGTCTCGAAGTGCGCCTTTGCGCGATCATACAGCGCGCCCTGCCCCCGCTCGGTAAACTTGACGGTCCACTCAAGCCCGCCCATGAGTGCCGCGCCAGAAAGGTTGGCGCTGCCAACGTAGGCCGACCCGAATCCAGTCCGACGCTGGAAAATCCATGCTTTGGCGTGTAGGCGAGTACGCCTGCCGTCCAGCGAAATGCGCACCTCGCAACCGTTCAGGCGCGCCAACTCATCCAATGCGCCGAGTTCCGTGGCGCCCATGTAGGTCGTCGTTAGCACACGAATCTTCGTGCGACCTCGCCCGGACGCATCGGACGCCGTCGCCGTCCGGAAGATATCCATCAGCTTCCGCACACCGGAGATCGTTATGAAGCTGACCAGAATATCGATCTCGTCGCAGGCCGTAGCCTCACGCCGGAGCTCACTCAGTAGCGCGGGCGAGCCCTTTCCTGCCGTGAACAGCCACGGTGCAACCAAGCCCGTTTCTGGGCCAACGGAGGGAGAGTCCCCAGCGGTATGCACCCCGCGTAGGATGTGCGGCGGATTGACCAGAAAATCAATGAATGTCTCGGCCCGCTTATCGTAGTCGCGTACTTGGCTCAGCAGCCCGTTGATGAGCTCTAGCTGCGCAACGAGCTCCTCTCCTTTCTCGGGACGGGCGCTCGAAAGAATTGACCTAAGTTGGTTGCTCAGCGCGTCTACGAAACGATCGGCCGCGTCAGTATCAGTTAGCGGCTGAAGATCGCGCGCGTCCACGCCGATCTCGCGGAGCGCGGCATCGACTGATTCTGTGACGAGAACATCGTACAGGCCACGAGCGAGGGTCATCGTGTCAAAGTGCGGCCTGAAACAGCGACTACAACGGTCGCCATGCCGCCGGCACCGACCTCGCGTTCGACGCGGTTGCGGTCCTCGAGGACTATGGTGAGGGAGTCGAGATGGGGGGCCATGCGCCGACAAACATGGCAGCGAGGCCATGCGCCGTCCACCGAACGGCAGTAAGTTCGGCGTTCTCCCGCTCGGCGCGAACCGCACCACCCCGAGGACGATGGCCGTCAGCAAAGGCAAGCTAGCGTTCGCGCTCGCGCTGTTGTTCTTCATCAACTTCCTCAACTTCTACGACCGCCAGGTACTCGGCGCCGTCGGCGAAAGCATCAAGCAGGAATGGCAGCTCACCGACGGCCAGCTGAGCGAGCTCACCACCGCGTTCGTCCTCCTCTACGCGGTCATCGGCATCCCGCTCGGCCGCCTGGCCGACGTCGGACGCCGCCGAGTGATCCTCGCGATCGGGATCGTGATCTGGACGGGATTCACGGCACTATCTGGACTTGCCACGAGCTTCGCGATGCTGTTCCTGTTCCGGCTCGGCGTCGGCGTTGGCGAGGCGAGCGCAGCGCCGATCGGCAACTCGCTCATCGGCGACCTCTTTCCCCCCGGGCAACGCGCGCGCGCGATCGCGGTGTTCATGCTTGGCCTGCCCGCGGGGACGTTCGCGAGCTACTTCATCAGCGGGCTCGTGATCAAGGCGACGGGTGATTGGCGCAATGCGCTGTTCGTCGCCGCCGCGCCGGGACTGATCGTCGCCGCGCTGACGTTGTTCATGCCGGAACCAGAGCGTGGGGCGACGGATCCGGGGATCCGCGACGCGGGCGAGAGCTATGGCAACACCGTGCGTACGATCCTCCGCATCCCGACGATGTGGTGGATCATCGCATCGGGAGCGCTCATGAACCTCATCATGTACGCGCTTTCGGCATTCACGACGTCGTTCCTCATTCGCTACCACCTGCTCGACGTCGCGGTGGCGAACAAGGTGAGCGGGACGATTTACGGCGTCGGCGGAGTGATTGGGTTGCTACTCGGCGGCTTCGCGGGCGACTACGCG
>JBKJMP010000007.1:0-11421 GCA_046596395.1 Gemmatimonadaceae bacterium | reverse complement strand
CCGATCATTCGTGGATCGCTTGAACCACCAGGTGGTCCGTGGCACCACGACCGTCAGCAGTTCGCCGAAGTACAGCCGTGCGGCCACGACGCCGTGCAGCGGCGCGATATCGGCGCCGACGTCATTCTCCTCTCGCTGGATTCCATCATCGATGGCGATGGCAACCGTGCCGGCGGACTCCTGCCAGTGCGGCTCGATCAGCAGCTCGATTGGCTTGTCCGGTTCGGCGGCGAACGCGAGCCAGACGTCGCCGAGGATGGGAGAGTCCTGGAGTTGCCGGCGGTCGTGCGTGGGACCGAGAAGGGCGTACTCGACGACGTGACGAGGGACGAGAATTGCCACGGCTCAGACTCCGGAGGAGTGGGTACGGCGCCAAGCCCAATATTGGGGGCGCGGCAAAGATGGCCTCGCCAGCACGTTCGTCAATCGCTCTGCTTAGAACTCTCTAAGCGGAGGTGTCCTCTGGCTGGGACACCAAAAGGGTTGTTCCTGGGTGTAAACAGACGATTTCAGTTGGCGAGCGCTAGAGTCAAACCATTGCCCTCAGTGCAGTTAGCTCGTTTGTTCCATTGGGTCCAAAGGTCGCCTAGCAGGTGGGTGCAACACTCCCCTCACCGGACCTTCCAATGACGATGGCGCATGCTCGAGTTCTTTGCATCGGAACCGACGTCACGCACCTGATCCGCCTTGTCGGCGAGCTCGACAGCGATCTCGACATCATCGTCGCCTCATGCCCCGAGGAGGGCAACGAAGTGCTGCTTCGTGAGCCGCCATACGACGTCATCATCGTGGACGACGACATGCCAGGCGTGGAGGGAGCGCTCTTTCTCGCGAGGTTACGCGCGCATTCGCCGTGCGCCGCGCGGGTGCAGTCCGACGTCGCCGTGCTGCGCGACGCGATCGCTGCCGCCACGCTCCGCCATCGCGCTCGCGCGATTCGCGCCTCCACGATTCCGCACGTGACGCCGGTCGGCGCCCATCCGTGCTGCACCTACGAGCGGCTCAATACAGAAGGTACCTCGCACTCTGCGCCCTGAACGCATCGACCTCCGGCTGCCACGCCGCGCTGATCTCGGCCGGCGTGTTCCCCGCGAGCAGCATCGCCTTGAGCTGCGACGTCGCCGCGAGGCGATCGAGCACCGCGTCGTTCCACACCAGTCGGTCGCCATGGAGCTTGTTCACCGCCCACAGCATCGCGACGCCCGTCCGGTAGGGCTCGAATGCATCGCGGTCGGTCACGTGGAGGCGTATGCCGCGCAGGCGCTCACCGGCGAGCTTCGGCGGACGTCCATGATACGACTTCTGCACCGGCGTGAAGTCCACGGCCTCGAACGTCACCCCGCGAAGCGATAATCCGCGCAGCAGCTCGACGGCGCGTGCGTTGTCGAGCCACGCGGCCCCGATGATCTCGAACGGATTGTCCGTCCCGCGTCCCTCGCTCACGTTCACCGCCTCGAACAGACACGTGCCGACGTACGCGAGCAGCGACTCCAGCGTCAGCAGGTTCGGCGACGGCTTCTGCCACTGCAAGCCGGTCTGGTCGAGCCACATGTCGCGGGTCCAGCCCACCATGGGAACAACCTCCAGCCGCGGCACGAGCTGACCGCGCAGCATCCGCTCACCGTTGTACATCCGCGCCAGCTCGGCCATCGTCATTCCGTGCACCACCGGCACGCGGGCGTATGACCCGAACCGGTAGAGCGCGTGCGGTGCGGTGAGAAATCCGTCCACCTTGCGCCCGGTGATCGGATTCGGGCGATCGAGCACGACGACCGTAATCCCCTGCTCCGCTGCCGCCTCCATCACGAAGGCGAGGATGTTGATGTGCTCGTAGAAGCGCGCGCCCACCTCCTGGATGTCGAACACGATGACGTCCACGCCGGCGAGTGACTCGGGCGTCGGCTTGTGGTGCTCACCATAGAGGTTGTACTTCGGCAGTCCCGTTGCGCGATCGACGACTTTGTCCGGATCGCGCGGCAGTGAGTAGTCGTTGGAGCGGACGTCGTGCTCCATCCCGAACAGCACCGTGAGCCGCGCGTCCTTGTAGCGAAAGAGCGCGTCGGCCAGGTGGGTTCCATCCGCGAGCACGCCGCTGTGGTTGGCCACGAGCGCCAGCGACTTGCCGCGAATGAGATGCGCGTATTCGGTAAGCAGGCGGTCCGCGCCGACTGTCACCGGAGCCATTGCCGCCGCCGAGGTGGAGAGCAACGTGAGGAGGAGCAGTGCGCTTGTCTTCATGCGACCAGTATATCAGCCGCCCTCACGCGTCGCACCGCGTTACTCGTAGCGGAGGGCCTCGATGGGGTCGAGCCGGGCCGCGCGCCGCGCCGGCACCACACCGAACACGAGGCCGATGCCGACCGACACGGCCACGGCGAGCAGCGTCTGGAGCAACGGCGCGCTCGCTTCGACGTTCATGAGCATCGTCACCCCACGCCCTGCAACCAGCCCCACGACGATGCCGATCATCCCGCCGATGCCCGTGAGCGTCGCGGCTTCGATGAGAAACTGGAACATGATGTCGCGCCGGGTGGCGCCGAGTGCCTTGCGGATGCCAATCTCGCGCGTGCGTGCGGTCACCGACACCATCATGATCGCCATCACCCCGATTCCACCGACCATCAGCGCCACCGACGCCAGCACGAGCATCACGAGGAAGAAGATGTCGGTGATCGACATGAAGACGTCCAGGATCTGGTCCTGGGTCAGCAAGTCGAAGGTGTTCTTGTCGCTGGGACGCAGCCGGCGCATCTCGCGCAACGCAATCGTCACCGCGTCTTCGGCGTCCGCGACGGTGACGCCCGGCTTCGGTTTGACGGGGATGAAGAGGGCGTTCGTCTTGTCGATGTTGTAGGCGTTCCAGGTGAACTGAAACGGCAGGATCGCGCCCACCTCCTGCCCCGGCGGTGCGAAGATGTTCTCCGGGTCCTGGTACAGGCCGATCACCTCGACGGGACGTCCGCCGATCTGCACCGTCTTCTCGAGCGGCCGCTCACGCCCGAAGATCTGCCGCGCGTGCCGCTCCTGGAGCACGACGACCGCGGCGCCGCTCTTGAGTTCATTCCGGGTGAACCACCGTCCCGCCACGAGCTCTCCGCCGAGGATCTCCTGGTAGCGGTCGTCGGCGCCGTACACCACCACTGCACGCGTGCGCGAGCCACCGTAGTTCACGCGCGCGCTGATCTGCGACCAGATCCCCGCGTACGCGATCTGCGGCAATTGGGCAATCCGCTGGGCCTCGGCCGCGCTCAGGTCCGGACGCGCGCGCACGTACCACGGCGGCTTGTCCGGGTTGATCGGCGTGGTGGAGAAGATCTTCATCACGTAGAACGTCGTCGGGCCGGCCACGCTGATCGTCGTGAGGATCTGGTCGCGGATGCCCTTCACGATCGTCGCCATCGTCATCACGGTGGACACCCCGATCACGACGCCGAGGATCGTGAGTCCCGCGCGCAGCTTGCTCACGCGGAGCGCGTCGATCGCAATGCCGACGTTCTCGCGCAGCTGGGCGAGTGGGATGACGCGGCTCATTCGGCCCGCAACGCGGCAATAGGATCGAGCCGCGCCGCGCGACGCGACGGATACACGCCGAAGATCACCCCCACGCCGCCGCCGAGTGCCACGGCGAGCAGCACCGACCACCAGGTGATCCGCGCGGGCAACGGCGATACCGTCGCGACGAACGCGGCAAACCCCCACCCCGACATCACCCCGATCACCCCACCCGCCGCCGACAACGCGATCGCCTCGGCGAGGAACTGCCGCTCGATGTCGAGCGCGCGCGCGCCGACCGCCTTGCGAATGCCGATCTCCCGCGTCCGCTCGCTCACCGCCATCAACATGATGTTCATGATCACGATGCCGCCCACCACTACCCCGATGGCCACGACGGCGGGAATCACGCTGAACAGCACCGCCGTCAGGTTTTTCCAGAACGTGACCAGCGCTTCGGCCGTCTCGACGGAGAAGTCGTTGAGCTCACCGGGCCGAAGCTGGCGCCGGAGCCGCATCGCCTCCTCGGCGCGAGACATCCCGGAGGCCACGTCGATCGCGGTCGCCATCTTGATGGAGATCGACGTCGTCGAGCGATGGCCGTAGATCATCTCGTAGCGCGAGAGCGGCACCAGCGCGATGTCGTCGAAGGACTGGCCGAGCACGCGCCCCTTGCTCGCGAGCACGCCGACCACCTCGAAGCGCTCGCCGGCGAGGCGGATCTCCTTGCCGACCGGGTCAACCGCCTGGAAGAGGTTCGCGGCGACCTCGTGGCCGATCACCGCGACCGCGCGTCGCTGCACCTCGTCGACGTCCATGAGCGGACGTCCGGAGACGATGCGATAGTCCTGCACGGTCTGATACGCCGGCGTGATTCCGCGCACGGTGATGTCCCCCACCACTCGGCTGTCCCACTGCGCGTCCGAGAGTGGCGTTGGCGCGCCCGACGTGATCGCGAGCGCCACCGCGTCGGGGAGCGCCGCGCGGACCGCCTCGAAGTCGTCGCGCGTGAGCACCGGCCGGCGCGACACCTTCTTCCACATCTCGTCGTCGAAGAAGCCCAGCTGGAGCGGAATGCGCCGCACCTGGAACGCATTCGTGCCAATCACCGAGTTCGCGACATTCTCCTTCACGTACGTGTTCATCCCCTGGATCACCGCGACCACCGCGACCAGGAAGGCGACGGAGACGATGATGCCAAGCAGCGTGAAGAAGCTCCGCAGCTTGTTCGCCCGGATTTCGATCAGGGCCGCGAGGAGGACGTCGCCAAGGCGCACGCGTCAATGTCGTCGTGTCGGCGAGAAAGTCCAGAAAGGGGCGACCACGAGAAGTTCGTGATCGCCCCCTCATTCGGACCTGGCCTCAAAACGAGGCCATGGACGCTAGGCGCGACGCCGGCGCGCTACGCCCGCCACGCCGAGGAGCCCGGTGGCCAACAGGACGATGGATGCCGGCTCTGGGACTGTCGAAGCCGAAGCGGCATAGCTCACATCGTCCATGAAGAAGTACCCATCACCCGCGACGCTGACCGTGACGGAGCTGAACGCCGCGGCGTCGCTGAAGCCATTGAAGCCACTCTGGGTCAGCCCGACATTGATCGAGCCATTCGGGTTGGTGAACGTGATTGCGCCACCGTTCGTGACCGCAATGAAGCCGAAGGACTGAATGGCATTCGCGAAGACGAACGTGATTGGCGCTCCCTGAAGTCCATTGCACGGCGCACTCGTGAAATTCAGGAAGTTCGTGGCCGCCATCGTGTTGTCATGAAACGAATAGTCGTCGTTCGCACACAGCCCATTGCTCACGGACACGCCCGCGAACTGATTGCTGATGACCTCCGCCTGACTCAGGGTATTGAAGTCGATCGTGGTGCTGCCTGCCAATGGAGCGGCGATCTGGACCTGCTGCGCCATCAGCGGTGTGAACGCCGGCGCGAGGCACAGTGCCACAGCGAGTAGAGTGGAGGATCTCCGCATGTTCGTGGGGTGGGGGGGAGGGATGAAAGGCCGAACTGGCACTGAGCCCGAAGGCAAGTTTTCTGCCGCTCAGTCGGCTTCTTCTGAGATTGCGTAAGCTATTTGACGACAATGGCTTGTGGCGCATCCGTCGAATAGGCGCCGTTCGTAGAACGCGCAGGCTGTGGCCTGTTTACCACATTTGTGCGGCGACGCTTCCGCATCTCTCGCCTGGCGAGCCTCATTCCAAATCTGGAATGAGGGCTCGCGGCCCCGATTGCCTTTCCGGATACAACAGGTACGCCGAGCGCTTCGCCATGAACGTCGCCTGGTCGCGCTCCCACTCGCGGAGCAGCGCCGGTAAGGTTCCGTTCTCGATCGCCGTGCGCAGCTTGTCCGTCCCACCGTGGCGCTGGATCGTGATCAACCCGCCGTCGCGGTCGTTCGAGCCCGCCCACCGGAACTCCGTGGGATGCATGCGCCGGATCAGCGCGATCAAGTGCAGCGACGCCGGAATCGGACGATACGTCTCGCGATCCGTGATCACGAAGCGGACCCCCTTGATCGCCTGTCCCGGAAACTTGCGCGGCGTCCCCGAGTTCGTGTACTCCACCACCTCGAAGCGGACACCCGGCAAGCGCATCGCGTTCATCGAGTCCACGACCTCGCGGTTGCGCAGCCACGGCGCACCAATCTGCTCAAATGGCGCCTCCGAGCCGCGTCCCTCCGAGATGTTCGTGGCCTCGAAGAATACCGTCCCCGGATAGTGGATCGCGGCCTCGAGACGCCGGATGTTCGGCGACGGATTGACCCACGGAATGCCCGTCTCGTCGTACCACATGTCGCGGCGCCACCCTTCGACCGGCACCACCGTGAGGTTCGCGCCGATCTTTTGCTCGACGTTGTACATCTTCGCCAGCTCGCCAAGCGTCATGCCGTGGCGCGAGAGCACGGGGTAGATGCCGACGAACGTCTCGAACTTCGGCTCGAGAATATTCCCTTCCCCGATCGTGCCCGTCACCGGATTCGGCCGGTCGAGTACCACGATCGGGATCCCCTTCGTGGCCGCCGCCTGCATCGCGAGCGCGAGCGTCGACTCGTACGTGTACTGGCGCACGCCGAGGTCGAGGATGTCGTAGACGAGGACGTCGATCCCCTCGAGCATCGCGAGCGTCGGCTTGCGATCGGCGCCGTAGGGGGAGTGGATCGGGAGACCGGTCTTTTCGTCAGTGGTCGACGTGACCAGCGTCTCGGCCAGGCCGCGAATGCCGTGCTCAGGGGAGAAGAGCGCGACGAGGCGGAAGTCGGGCATGGCGCGGAGCAGGTCGATGGTGCTCGTGCCTGCGCGGTTCATTCCCGACTGGTTGGTGATGAGGCCGACCCGTTTGCCTCGGACGATGTCGGGCGGGTTCTCGACGAAGCGTTCGACGCCGGGGCGGACGCCTGGGGCTGGGCGGGTTGAGGAGTTCGGCGTCGTCGCGCAGGCGGCGAGGCTCGCTAGCAGGGAAAGGGCGAAGATTCGCATGCGCCATGATGTACCTCGGCGCGAGACCGTGCGCAAATGAGGGACGCCGGTCAGGCCGTCGCCCCCCCGGAAGGGCGGACTGGTGTGTTGCACGCCGACAACTGACGGCGTATCGTTGCAGCCGCTCGATGAGCGCATCACCGCGCGACCAGCGCGCCGAATTTCTCGGCGTCCTCCCCTGACCAGGTGACAGCATGTTTCGAAGGATTCTCGCACTCGGCGCGATGGGTGTCGGTCTCGCCGCCTGCTCGGACGTTCCGGTTAGCCCTGTGGCATCCGACTTCGCGCCGAGTCCGGCGAACTTTTCGCAGGGAGGCCCGCCGATCGCCGGACAGTACATCGTCCGGTTCGCGGACACCGAGCGCGACGTGGCCGGCAAGGCGAATCGCCTCGCCGCGGCGCACGGCGGCACTGTCATTCATCTCTATCAGTCGGCGATCAAGGGCATGGCGCTCAGGCTCCCCGACGCGGCCGCCGCTGCGATTCGTGCCGAGCCGGGGGTGCTGACGGTGGAACAGGACCAGGTGGTGTCGATCAATACGACCCAGACCGGCGCCACGTGGGGGATCGATCGAATCGACCAGCGCACCCTGCCGCTGAGCACCACCTACGTCTACAACGCAGACGGTACGGGCGTCACGGTGTACATCATCGACACGGGCATCAACTTCACCCATACGGAATTCACCGGCCGCGCGTTCACCGGCGTCGACCAGATAACGTCAGGCGGCACTGCCGCGGACTGCAACGGCCACGGCACGCACGTGGCGGGCACAGTGGGCGGCACGACATACGGCGTGGCGAAGAAGGTGAAGCTGGTCGCGGTGCGCGTGCTGAACTGCTCGGGGTCGGGAACCACTGCGGGAGTCATCGCCGGCGTCGATTGGGTGACGGCGCAGAAGAATGCGAATCCCTCGGTAGCCAGCGCGGCGAACATGAGCCTTGGCGGCGGGCTCTCTTCGACGCTCAATCAGGCCGTGACGAACTCCAGCGCGGCAGGCGTGGTGTACGCGGTGGCCGCGGGCAACGACGGGCTGAACGCGTGCAACTACTCGCCCGCCAGCGCGCCGAACGCGATCACCGTCGGCGCTACGTCGATCACGGACGGCTTTGCGTCGTTCTCCAACACCGGCAGCTGCGTGGACATAAACGCGCCGGGCGTGAGCATCACCTCGGCATGGTACACCAGCAACACGGCGACCAACACGATCAGTGGCACGTCCATGGCGTCACCGCACGTGGCGGGCGCCATCGCGCTGTATCTCCAGGCCAATCCCGGGTCGACCCCCGCGCAGGTCGATGCGGCCCTCAAGGCGAACGCCAGCACCACGCCCGTGCCGGCGGGCACGACGAACAAGTTCCTCTACACGGGCTTCATCAGCGCCGCGCCATCAACGACCCCACCGGTCGCCAACTTCACCTCGAGCTGCTCCGGTCTCACCTGCAGCTTCGACGGCAGCAGCAGCAGCGCGCTGGCCTCGGCGACGTACAGCTGGACGTACGGGGATGCCACCACCGGCAGCGGTGTCACGAGCTCCCATGCATACGCGGCAGCCGGGACGTATTCCGTGACGCTCACCGTCACCGACGCGAATGGGACGAGCAGCAAGACATCATCCGTGACGGTCTCCGCCGCGGCACCGGCGCCGGTGGCCAGCTTCACCAAGAGCTGTTCGGGACGAACCTGCACGTTCAACGCAAGCGCGTCGACCAACGCCACATCGTACTCCTGGAACTTCGGCGACGGGATCACCGGCTCCGGAGTCTCCGTCACCCACAAGTTCGCCCCGAACAGGAGCTATACGGTGACGCTCACCGCTACGGGATCTGGCGGATCGAGCACGGCCACGACGCCGGTCACCTGCACGAGCAAGATCTGCTCGTAAGCGCGAGCCGTGCGGGAGGCGCCGTGGTCATTCGTGACCGCGGCGCCTTTCTGTTCCCGCGCACTCACTCGTGCAGGGTGCCACGCACGTGCTCGCGCAGCAGGTCCGCACCAAAGTCGCGATTGAAATCGCGCCACACCGAGTGCACGTGGTTCGCATCGTTCTGTGTGTTGTCGTACTCGATCAGGAACGTCGGCCCCTGGACGCGATAGTAGTGCTTCTGCCCGCGCTCCAGCGGGCCGGCCCAGGCGAAGGACACGCGATCCCAGCCGGCCTGCTCGATCCTCGCCCGCGCTTCGGCGGCGATGTCGTCCGCCATGCGACCGACGTACACATCCACCAGTCGCACGAGCAGCGTGCGCTGGCCATCGGTGAGGCTGGCCGCCGCGATGCCCAAAGGCGCCAGTGGATCGATCTTCACCGTGTTCATCGTGACGATGTCGTTCGGGGCGATCGCATCGATGACGGCTTTCCCCCGCTGCGCGGCATCCAGTGAAGTAAGGAGCGAGCGCGCGGCGTCCTCCTCGAGCGCGAGAATCCTGGTTCCCTTCCGCGGCCCTTCGCGGATCTCGGCGGGATTCGTCCCGAAGAACGACGGCCCACCGGCGGCGAGCGTTCCGTTGACGATCGTGAAGTGCAGGGACATGTGGTGCCCCTCGACACGCCAGCCCCACGTGCGCTCGGTGGATGGCGTCCCGAAGATCGAGAAGAAGTAGCGCTCCGGGTCGCGAGCGCGCACCGGGTTGGCGGCTTCGAGCGCGCGGAGCACGAGCTCGAGCTCCATGATCTGTGTCGCGGTCAGGTAGCCGCGCTGGCTCAGACCAGCTTGCAGCAGCGCGTGCGCGAGCATCCGCTGCTGCTCGCTCATCTGCTTGATCGTCAGGCCGAGCCGCGGATGGTTCTCCGTGGGAATGAAGTGCCAGCGCGTCCGCTCGCTGCTGTCGAAGGCGAACGTCGCCTGGAGTCGCTGCTCGGGCGTGAGGCTCTCGAGGAACCTCGAGGCTGCGGCCGCCATCGCATTCGACGATGGTCCGCTGGCGGCCGCGAAGCCGAGCGACGAGACGGCGAGGAGGGCGGCAATCATCCAGGATCGCTTCGAAAAACGCATGAATGCGGGCTCGTCGTTGGGAGGAGTATTGTACGCCGTTGCTATGGAATACGCGAACCGCCGGCGATCCTAGACCGGTCTGCCTGGGTGCGTGACACCCACCCATGCTCATTCGCTGTGGGATGCGGCGATGCGACGAACTTTCGATGGATCAGCGCCGGCGGCGCTGGCTGAACAACCACTCGACGAACTCCTTCGACGCATACGTCGCATCCCACGAGTTGTGATCGATGCCGAGGTACTCCGTGTACCGCGCCGCGCTGCCGGCCTCCTTCAGCGCCGCCGCCGGCGCGCGCGATCCAATCACGGGGACGACCGAATCCATCTCGCCGTGGAAGATCCAGATCGGTACGCCGCGCAACTGCCGAGCGAGCGCGGCGAACTCGGGGCCGCTGTCCGTGGGCACGACGGGCAAGGCTGAAAAGCGCGGCGTCGCGGTGATCCACCCGCAGATCGGCGCGACCGCGGCGAACAGCCCGGGATTCCGGTAGGCCAGGTACCACGTCCCGCGTCCGCCCATCGAGAGGCCGGTGAGGTAGACGCGATCGGCATCGACGCGATAGTCCGCCATGGTCTGGCGGAGCGCGATCATCGCGGCTTCGGCCGGTGCGCCGGCCCAGGCGGAGTCTTTCGGGACCTGCGGGAGGACGACGATCGCCGGGTAGCGGCTCGGATCCTTGCGAATGGCCGATGCGAGACCGACTGCCGTCTGCTGGAGGCCATCCGGCCCGCGCTCACCAGCGCCGTGGAGGAAGAGGATGACGGGCCAGTCGGTGCGCGTCGCGTAGTTCGCCGGGACGTAGACCTGGTACGGGTACCGCTGGCCACCGATGGTCGTGGACCGGTCGAGGAAGCCGGTCTCGACACGTTGTGCCGAAGCCACGTGTCCGGCCGCAGCAAGAAGCAGGAGAGATGATAGCAGGGGTCGGCGCATTACCTGGTCTCGTTGCAGTGTGGTCGTACGGATCCTTTGCGTTGCTCGGGATGACAAGATGTCGATGGTCCCGCTACCAGATATTGCCGGCGCCCGGTGTGTACGAATTGCTCACGACGCTATTGCAGATCACCGTGTCGGCCTGCACCACGCCGCTGAACTTCGACATGCCGGCATCGATCGTCACCATGCCGGCGGAGATGCTGACCACGGACGCATTCACGGTGACCTTCGCTGACGCGATCACATCAACGCCGCTCGAGTGCAGCTTGACCACATTTCCGTTGGAATCCTCGATCCTGAGCTCTCCGGCACCATCCTTCAGGGTGACCTTGTGCCCACCGGGCGTCTCAAGGATCAGCTGCTCCTGCCCGTCCTTATCGTCGAGCAGGATCCTCACGCCGTTTCGCGACCTAAGGACCTTGCGGTCATTCATGCCAGAGCCGTCCATGCTCTCCGGGGGAGCGTCGGAGCCGTTCCACATCGCGCCGATCACGAAGGGATGACTGGGGTCGCCTCCC
>JBKJMP010000284.1:0-21173 GCA_046596395.1 Gemmatimonadaceae bacterium | reverse complement strand
GTCCACGCACCCATGTTCTCGGACACGTGCGCCAGGCTTCGCATTCCCGCCAGCACCGTCGCGATGCCCGGAAGTGACGCGGCAAACCGGAGCGCGCGCTGTGCATCGGTCGTGCATGACGGAAACAGCGCGTGCAGCTCCTCGGGCAACCCGCTCGCGAGCTTTCCCTGCATCAACGGCGCGCTCGCCACCACACCAAGACCCAGCGCATGTGCCGCTTCGAGCAGCGTGACCTGCCGCTTGCCGAGGGGCTGTGTCGGGACGCGTGCCGCCTCCTGCATGCCGAGGCTGATGGGGAGCTGCACCGCGCGAAAGTGATGCGCGGTGCCTCCCACATCGCGCGCGATGGCCACGAGATCGGCGAGCGTCAGGTGTTGTCGATGATCGGGCGACACCCGAAGACCCAGCCACGTGGCGCACCCATACCCCGCGATCTCGCCTGCGTCTGCTCGCTCCTCCAGCATCGCGAACGCCGCCACGATCTGCGCACGGAACGTCGCACGGTCATGGACCAGCAGCTGCTCCTCGGGATTGTGCAGGTAGTAGATGTCGATCGTGTGCAGGCCGAGGTTGCGACGGCTCTGGGCGAGTTGATGCGAGAGAAACCCCGGCGAGATCGAGTGGCCACCGCGTACGAGCTCGTCCGGCGTCACGACCCCAGGCCCGAACAGCTCGGTGTCGAGCCACTGTGCATACGCCTCGCGCGACGCGGGGGGAGCACCATCGAGCGCGACATAGCCACCCTTCGTGCACACCACGAGCTCGTCACGACGCACGTCTCCCGCGGCGATCGCCTCGATGACGGCATTGCCCACGGCACGTTCGGAGCGCTGGCACCGGTAGTTGCTCGCCGTATCCACCACATTCACGCCACGACAGATCGCTTCACGCACGCTCGCCCGGTAGCGCTCGTCTTCTTCATCGGTGCAGTCGCCGAGATACGACCCAATACCCAACGCGCCCACCACGAGCTTGCGCGGAAAGGGCCGCACGAAGTCCTCGTCGAACGCCGTGCCGACTCGCGCAACATACCGCCGCGTTCCTGTCGTGGTCGCTTGGGGCTGCTCGCGTCCAGCACTCGTGGATCTCGGCGTGGCGAGGCTGGCCGTGTTCTCCGGCGGACGGTCGTTCGTCGTGCGATATGACATGTGGACCGGACGGTACGGGTCGCACGCTGCGAGAGCAAGGGCGGCTGGGTGTGCGGCACCTCTGTTGCGGATATGTGTTCCGGCTACGCGCTCACGATCCGTTCCGTGGTGAGCCGCCGTTCGCTCGGCTAGATTGCCATGCTCTCCCTTGGCGGCGGCATCCGCCGCAGGTCATGTGGGTTGGGTGCCGCGCGAGCCGGCGGGTCCCGCCGCGAGCGGCGTAACGAGAAGACAGGAGTCGTGTACATGCCTGAGTTTGGCGCCTGGGCACAGCGCTGGTGGATGCCGGTGTTGTTCATCGTCGTCGCGGGACACATTACCAACATCTGTGTCACGCTTTTCCTCCATCGCGCACAGACCCATCGCGGCGTCCGGCTCCACGCGCTCGCCGCCGTGCCGATGCGCCTGTGGCTCTGGCTCACGACGGCGATCATCACCAAGGAATGGGTCGCCTGCCATCGCAAGCATCACGCATTCGCCGACCGCGACGGAGACCCGCACAGTCCCCTGGTGGAAGGACTGCGCGAGATCCTGCTCAAGGGCGCCTTCTACTACCGCAAGGCCGTGAAGCAGCCCGGCATGCTCGAGAAGTACGGGCGTGGCACCCCGAACGACTGGCTCGAGCGCCACCTGCTCGCGCGCTTCAGCTACATCGGCGTGTTCCTCATGCTGATCATCGACATCTATTTGTTCGGGCTTTTCGTTGGTCCGGCGGTCTGGGGCGTCCAGATGATCTGGATCCCACTCTGGGCTGCGGGCATCATCAACGGCATCGGCCACGCTTTCGGCTACCGGAACTTCGAAGTCAAGGACGAGAGCCGGAATCTCACTCCCATCGCCATTTGGATCGGTGGCGAGGAGCTGCACAACAACCACCACTCCGATCCCAAGAGCGCCTCGTTCAAGGCGCGCTGGTTCGAGCTCGACATCGGCTGGATCTACATCCGCGCCCTCAACCTCGTGGGCCTCGCGAAGATCGAATACGCACGCAACTACCGCTCAGCGGCAAACCGGCACGACGAGTTTGCTGTCGATCCCGCTGCCTGATCGACCCACAGGAGAGACCCGCATGCCCAGTACCGTCACCTGCTCGCGGTGCGGCGAGACACGCGCCGGATTCGAGCGCCCGCCGTTCCCGGGGGCCATCGGGGCTCGCGTCATCACCGACATCTGCACGGAGTGCTGGGCACTCTGGCTGAAGCAGCAGACGATGCTGATCAACCACTACGGGCTGAACGTCATGGACCCGCAAGCCCGCAGCTTCCTGATGAAGAACATGGAAGCCTTCCTGTTCAAGAAGGGCGGCGAGGAAGACGTCGACACCTCCAAGCAGGGGACCATCGCATGGTGAGCCGTCTCGTTCGTCTCCTCGGCAGCGCCCTCGTCTTCACCTTCGGCACCGCATGTGCCTCGAGTCAGGCCACGACGACCATGCCGGCCGCGCTGAGCACCGGCGGCGCGAGCGACATCGCGTGGGCCGACTCCGTCCTCGCCACCATGTCCCTTCGCGACAAGGCCGCGCAGATGGTCTGGCCGTGGATCCTCGGCGACTACACCGCGGACGACAACGCGGCGTGGACGCGCGTGGAGCGCATGATTCGGGAGCACAAGCTTGGCGGCGCGATCATCTCCGTTGGCGGCCCCGTCGACATCGCCGTCAAGACGAACGCCCTCCAGCGCGCGGCAGCGCTTCCACTGCTCATTGGCGCAGACCTCGAGACGGGCGCCGCCTTTCGCGCCCGCGGCGGGTACTTCATTCCGAACGCCATCGATCTGGGCGGCGCCACCGCATTTCCATACCAGATGGGGCTCGGCGCCACCCGCGACACGGTGCTCGCCTACGAGATGGGACGCGTGACTGCGGTCGAAGGGCGCGCGCTCGGCATCCACATGGCGTTCGCGCCCGTGCTCGATGTCAACAACAACCCGAAGAACCCCGTCATCTCGGCACGGTCCTTCGGTGAGGATGCGCAACTTGTCTCACGCATGGGACGTGCGCTGATTCGCGGTATTCAGGAGAACGGGATGCTCGCAACCGCGAAGCATTTCCCCGGTCACGGAGATACGGAGCAGAACTCCCATCTCGAGCTTGCGCGCGTCGATGCCTCGCGTGCGCGGCTCGACAGCATCGAGCTTCTTCCGTTTCGCGACGCTGTTCGAGCTGGAGTAGCTGGCGTGATGACCTTTCACGGTTACCTGCCGGCGCTGGACACCACGCGCACCGCTGCGACCCTGAGCCCGAAGGTCATGCTCGACCTGCTGCGGAGGGACATGGGTTTCCGCGGCATCCTCGTCACCGACGCGCTCGACATGAACGGCGTGCTCGGCAAGGCGACGATGGCCGAGGTGACGCAGCAGGCCGTGGCTGCCGGCAATGATGTGCTGCTGATGCCCACCGACGTGCCGATTGCGATCGGAGCCGTCGTGGACGGCGTGCGCACCGGCAAGTTCACCGAGGCGCACGTGGATTCGTCGGTCCGGCGGCTGCTCGCGGCGAAGCACCGGATGGGCCTGCATCGCAACCGGCTCGTCGACGTGGAAAAGGTGCGCACCATCGTTGCCGACAGCGGCAACCTCGCACCAGCCCGGCTCACGGCAGAGCGCGCGATCACGCTCGTGAAGGATTCGCTGGGCATGGTCCCCATGGGACGCCTGCCGCGCACCAGCCGCATCGTGAGCCTCACGATTGCACCGCGTGCCGACTTGGGCGCAGGCACCGCCTTCAATGGCGAACTCCAGCGCGCATTTCCGCAGTTGCGCACGCAGATGCTTACGCCGGAGATCGTGTTCGACGCAACTGCTGGTGCGGCTGCCGGTGGAACCGGCACCTACGTCGCGAGCCCGGTGCCGCGCATTCCGGTCGCGACGGTGGATAACGCGTTGCGTGCGTCGGAGGGCGCGGATGTCGTGATCGTGTCGTCGTACTTCGGCGCCAGTTCGAGCACGGCGACAATGACTGCAACCGGCGGACTCACGGAGCTCATCGACGGGCTGCAGCGCGCGGGCCGCCGCGTGGTACTCATGTCGTTCGCAAACCCGTATCTCGCGCAAGGGTTGCCAGCGACTGCCGTTTTCGTCGAGGCATGGAGCGGCTCGCCACTGTCGCAGCGTGCCGCGGCACGCGCGATCCTCGGCCTTGCACCGATCACGGGACAACTTCCGATCACCATCCCAGGCGTTGCTCCGTACGGTACCGGCCTGCGTCGCGAACCGCTCCCCGCGGGTGTGCCGGTTCCGTAACTCTCAGTACCGTAGCATGATGAGTGCGCGCAACGGTCGGTGGGCATACAAACGTGTAGCGGCTTCTGTTCTATCAGTATGAACAGTCACCAGAATGATCGGCCACTTCGTCCGTTGACTGCGCGCACGGAATCTTCTATATCAGAATTCGCGCGCGGCCCGCAATAGAGACCTTCTGTTACTAAATCGGCCGCGTGCGATTTGGTCCGCCCTTGACATTGGTGACGAATTGTTACTAATTCGCGCCACATGCGTGACCGACACTATTCCTCCATATGAAACCTGCCGTCCGGCGAACCACTCTCGCCGTGGACGTCGTGGTCCTTTCTCCTCGAGTCGATGCCTTGGCCGTGCTGCTCGTTCGCGCCCCTGCTGGCGCACGTGAGCGGTGGACGCTTCCATGGGATGCGCCACAGTCCGGTGAAGGTCTCGAGGATACTGCGGCGCGCATCGCGTCGGTGGCGCTGGGAGCTGCGCCCGCGTTTTTCGAGCAGGTTGGCGCGCTGAGTGACGGGCGTCGTCATCCGGGCAACGCGGATGTCTCGATCGGGATCGCCGCGCTCTCGCCCGCGGGCGTAGGCACACCCGCGCAGGACGCGGAGTGGTTCCCGCTCGCGGGACTGCCAGCGCTCGCGCCGCGGCATCGCAACATCGTGGATCGTGCCACTGCCGTGGTGCGCCAGCGTGTAGACCAGTCGCCGCTCGCCTTCCGGCTCCTGCCGCCGATGTTCACGCTGAGCGACCTGCAGGCCGTTTATGAGCTGCTGCTGGACCGGCCGCTGCACAAGGCCAGCTTCCGGCGCGCGCTGCAAGCGAGCTATCTCGTCGAGCCCACTGACGAGTGGCACAGCGAGGGGCGTGGACGACCCGCACAATTGTTCCGGTACGCCCCGCGAAAGCGGCGTGGCGCCCGGCGCGGTGTCCGGTTCGATCTCTTCACCGAGTAGCCACCGGGCGGAGACGATGCGCGCCACCCGTTTTCCGGAGGCGCGCCTCGCGAGTAACACTTTTCCCCCAGCTGCCGATACTTCAGGTGCGCGCCGAGCGACACGGCGCACTCTTGCGCGTGGCACATTAGTCGCAATATGTTCATTAGGTCAAACTGAGTCCCAAACTCGGGGCGAGGATGCTCGACTACCTGGATGGGCTGTGCGCTGCGCTGCTGGCACGAAACGGGACAGAGATCCGGCGCTTGTTGCGCCATCCTCTGGCTCGTGCGCTGCCGCGTCGTGTCCGCGAAGAAGGGTATTCGATCGCGCGCGCCGGCCCCGAAAGCCTCCGGGCGCCCGTCCAGACGCTGCACTTCTACCACCAGACGCTTCACCTGCTCGGCGCCCGCACGTCAGCGGCCTCGCATGCTGACGCACCCAACGCCGCCGACCGTACGGGACCCGAACGCCAGCTCGAGATGCCGCTCCGCGCGGCTGGCGGCTGATCGGTCAGTCGGCTCGGAACCCTCGCGCTTGCCGTCGCAGCACGCGCCTGGCGATCGCTGCATTGTCCCGCGCGATCCGAAACAGCTCCGCAACAACGCTGTTCGCGTCGTCGCCCTCGATCTCCTCGACCACAACGGCTTCGTCCTCAGGCGTCGCCGGAACGTGCTTGCGGCGCTCCATCACGACCCGCCCGCGTAGCCGCTCCGCGGCCAGGTTTCCTCGCTCGCTCGTCAGCATCTCCACGCGGACGTAGCCTCCGCCCGGCATTGGACGCGAGTACAGCGACTGCGCGATACGATGGTCACCCGTGCCGCACGGTGCGGCGTCCCCCTGCCGTTCCTGCACCGCCCCCTCCCGCGCTTCTGCGTCTCGCCGCGACCTGCGGCTTCACGTGCGGTTGCTCTTCATCGAGCACCAGTTCCAACGACCGGAGCGCCTCCCGCACCACCTCAGCCGTGGGCGGTTCTGCAAGCGCGTCTCCCCATGGATCGCCGACGCGCGAAACGCGTGCCGCCGCGGTTCGCATCGTGAACGCCCCTACGCGCAGCCGGGCGGTGAGCTCGCGTTCACGGATTGGCGCGGACACCGTTGCGCCTTCCGTCGCGCGCACGCTGTAGGGACCGGCCATGCTCTTGCCGCGAGCGTTTTGCATCGCGTCGACGTAGGTCGTGCCCGCTGGCCGTGCCTTGATCGTACGCTCCACGCTCGCCCGCTCCGGGCAGAGCGTGACAATCGCGCGCGACAGGAGTACGGCGAGCTGCCCGGACGTTTCGAACGTGGTCTTGCGCGGCAGGGGTAGAACCAAGTGGATTCCCCGCGAACCCGACGTCTTCACGGCAACCGGCGCGAGCACTGCCTCGCCACCCGGACCACGTCGCGGGCGAGTGCCACGACGGTTGCGAATTTCACGTCCTTGCCGGGGTCCAGGTCGATCACGCATCGGTCGGCGGAATCCACGTCGCTCTTGCGTGAGAGCAACGGATGGATGCGGGCCGAGCACTGGCCAGACGCGCGTGTAGTAGCGCATCAGGTCGCCGTTGGTGACGCCGCCAGCCGGGAAGAACACCTTGCCGAGGCTCGAAACCTCCAGCGCCCCCTCTTGTCGCCGGGGCGCTTCACTCGAATTGGCATGGGCACCGTCTGCCCTTCGCGCTCACTCAGGAATCAGCCAGGCTTGGTCACGTCCGCTGCCTGTGGTCCTTTCTGCCCCTGAACGATCTCGAATTCGACCTTGTCCCCTTCGGCCAGCGACTTGAACCCGTTTCCCTGGATGGCGCTGAAGTGTACGAATACATCCGGGCCGCCCTCACGCGAGATGAAGCCAAAGCCCTTCGCGTCGTTGAACCACTTCACTGTACCATTGATGCGTGCCATGAACCGTACCTCTTACCAGAGCTGTGGAGCCTGATCGCGCGTCAGAGTGCCGGTGTTTTAGCCGCCGCTCGTCTCACGTGACCCCTGTGATGCCCCGTCGTGCCACTGCGGCCCTCGGGGCGGGACGTGTGGATGTAACGGGCAAGTTTTGTGCACACGCGCAGTTGCGCTCGACTCACCTACCGGCTAAAGCGAGGTCAGCAGGTAGTCGGAATGGGGTGAAAACGCGACACGGGGCCGATTGCTCGGCCCCGTGTCGCGGGTGAAGATCTCACCGCCAGTGTGCCTACGCGGCGCCCGCGATGTACCGTGCGACGCGGCCGCACTCGCGGCACTGCAGGGTAACCTGCGAGCGCGGAGGCGGTGGAAAGTCGTCGGGCGTTCGCTCAATCTGTCCCGAGCAGGACGGGCAGCTCAGGGGTGAGCCGTTCCGGTCGTTCGCGATCAGGTGAAGCGCTTGCACTGGGTTATACGTAGCCGGGCGCGGCTTGCGCATTGGCCCTCCAGAATGATTTCGCACTGCCCCGGGATTGAAAAGGCGCCGGTCCGCCCTGACGAATAGTAACCTTCAAAGTGCCTAAAGCACAGTGGGGCATTGTCTTGCGACTTGACGTCCGGAGTGTGGCCGTCATCGGCCTGAGTTTGGGCGCGGCATGCGGCCCGCGCGCCCACATTCCTCCCCGCCCCGCTACCGTGCCACAGGCGCTCGATGCGGCCGATAGTGCGGCCAAGCTCGCGCGCGCACTCGCACCGGTTCTCTACCTGCAGCGGGACGAGAAGTTCCCCTTGAGCCGGGCAGTTGCGGTGGTCCATCCTACGCGCCGCATCATCGCGTATCACCTGCTCTGGCGTGATGACATTCACGGATCATGGATTCCGTTCACCGTACCGACTGACCAGGAGATCGTGTGGGTCGGATACGACTCGAGCGGTGCGCCCTCGGACATCTGGACGTTCTGGCATGGAAACGTCCTTCACGCCGACTGGCGCGAACGCGGCGCCCCTGCCGTGGACGTGCAGTGGGGGAAGCACGGATCGCTTCCGCATCGCATCATCGAGAGCGACCTGCCCCGATTCCAGACCTTGAACATGTTCTACTTCTTCCACTTTGTCGGGTTGCCCGACATCCTGCTCGGCAAGCTCACACGCTCGGGACCCTCGGGATTCTTCCATTCGTACGCCCGGTACCGGGACTTCTCTCGCATCGTCTCGCTCGGTGATTCGATCGACGTGGTGGTGCGCACGGAGGATCCACGCGCCGCGCTGGAGGCGGTCTTCGGGAAGCCCTACTCGCGGAAGAAGCCCTGGCCACGGGAGTGACACGCCAGCGGCGGTTGATGCTGTCTGCGCCCCGCGCTGGCCGATCGCGCGGCGCGGCGCCATGTTGTGCGCTCACACCATCAGGGCACATTCGTTGGCATCGCAGTTCGATTCTGTGTAACACGCGGGGCACTTTCGCGGTACATTCGAGCGAGTAGCGAGGGGATCGAGGGTGCACTCGCGCCCAGATCTTGCCAACGACAAGACGATCCGCGCAGCACCGACAGCCACTATCCGGCAGAGGAGAGGCAGCGATGGCAGCAAAAAAGAAGGGGCGCGGCACGAAGCGCAGTGCAGGAACCAGCACCGCCAAGAAGGGCGCGGCAAAGAAGGGCGCTCGGAAGGGCGCGGCCAAGAAGAAGGGCGCAGCGAAGAAGGGTTCCAAGCGTTCCTCGAAGAAGGCAGCCAAGTCGGGCGCGGCAAAGAAAGCCGCCAAGACGCGTTCGGTGAACAAGGCAGCACGTTCCAGCGCCGCAAAGAAGGCTGCCAAGACGCGTTCGGTGAAGAAGGCAGCACGTTCCAGTGCCGCAAAGAGGGGCGCGGCGAAGCGCAGCGCCCCGAAGCGGAGTCCGGCGAAGAAGGTCGTCGCGAAGAAGAGCCCCGCTCGTAAGACCCCGGCCAGGAAGCGGAGTGGCGGGGCCTCGCTCGTGGCGCGTGTGAAGCGTGTCGCCTCCGGCGTCGTGGAGCAGGCGCAGACCGCCGTCAGCCATGGCGTCGATGCGGCGAAGGAGCTGGGCGAGAACATCGTCGAGCGCGTCTCGAGCTGACGTTTCCAATTCTCTGCGTGCCGCGCCGACGACTCAGTCGGCGTGGCGCGAGAGAAAGCTCAACACGATGTCCGCTACTTCGTCCTTGCAGTAGTCCACCGTCAGGACGTGTCCGCATCCGGTGATCCAGTGCTGTTCGCTGGGCGCCCGCAATGATCGCAATGCGTCCTCGGCGGAGGCGCGTGGAATGCGATTGTCGGTCTCCGAGTGGATGACCAGCGTCGGCAACGTGAGCGTTGCGAGAGCGCGCCGCCCGGCGTCGGCGGTAGCGAGAAGGGCGGCGAGCGCTCCCCCGGAAAAGGACCCGTACGACCGGCTTTCGCTGCGCGCGACCGGATCGTGTATCGAGGCGTCTCCCCCAGCGCGCACATAGGGTACCGGCCACTTCCACAACCATGCGACGCCCGCGGCGCGACGCACGTCCCTCGGCGGCAGGAGGTACGGCGCAAGCAGCACGAGCGCACGCACCCCAGGGGTCTCGCTGGCGATCCTGACCGCCAGCGCTCCACCCATCGACTGTCCGATGAGTATCACCCTGCCGTGCGTCTGTCTCAGTTGCTCGAGAGCGTCTACGGCACTCGCGTGATACGCTGCCGCCGTCGCAGCGGCAAACGCCGCCGGCGTGCGACCGTGTCCGGCGAGCAAGGGAGCGTGAACCGTGTAGCCGCTCGCGTTGAGGCGGTCTCCGAGGTAGCGCAGTGACTGTGGCGAGTCCCCTGAACCGTGCAGGAGCAGCAGTCCGCACCCATTCGTACCCGCAAGGGCGAACCCGCGCGCCCCCTCCGCGATGCCCTCGGCATCGGCCGGAAACCGTTCGGCGTACTCGCGCTCGATGCTGCGCGCAACGTAGCGTCGCGCGTAGGCGAGCAGCCCACCTGCGCCCCCGATGGCGACGGCGACCAGTGCGACCGGAATCACGTGCGACTGATCTCGGTCACGCGATCAATAGCGCCGCATCGCCGGATCCACCTCGAGACTCCATCGATCGATCCCGCCGGTGAGGTTGCGGACTCGGCGAAAGCCCTGATCGCGCAACCACGCGCACGCCGCCTCGCTCCGCATCCCATGGTGACAGTAGACAACCGTATCGGCTATCCGATCGAGCGACATCAGCGTCCGCGGCAGCGAGCTGAGAGGAACGAGGCGCGCGTCGGCGAGATGAGCAATGGACCATTCGTGCGGCTCGCGGACGTCGAGTAGCGTGATGTGTTCGCCGCTGCGCAACCGCGCGTCCAGCTGCGCCGGCGTGATCTCGGAGGCGCTTGCATCATCCTCGACCACTGTATGCTCGCTCACCCCGCCCCCGCTCGGTGCGAGTCCGCAGAATGCCTCGTAGTCGATCAAGGTGGTGAGATCGCGCGTCCCACACGCCGGACATGCCGGATCACGCATTACCTCGATGGTGCGGAACTGCATGCGAAGCGCGTCCACGAGGAGCAACCGGCCAATCAATGGCACACCTGCCCCCGTGATCAGCTTGATCGCTTCCGTGGCCTGGAGCACTCCCACGAGGCCGGGTAGCACACCGAGCACACCCCCCTCGGCGCAGTCTGGAACGGTGCCCGGTGCCGGTGGCTCCGGGTAGAGACACCGGTAGCAGGGGCCGTCGCCACTCGAGAGTACCGATGCCTGTCCATCGAACCGGCTGATGCTCCCGTGAACGTTGGGCTTGCCGAGCATCACGCACGCATCGTTGATCAGGTAGCGCGTCGGGAAGTTGTCCGAGCCGTCGAGTATCACATCATACCCACCCATGATCTCGAGCGCGTTGGCGCTCGTAAGGCGAGTGTGGTACGCGGTGATGTGCGTGAGAGGATTCAGGTCGCCGAGTCGTTCCGTTGCCGATTCCACCTTGGACCGGCCGACGTCGCGCGCGCCGTAGAGCACCTGCCGCTGCAAGTTGCTGATCTCCACGACGTCCGCATCCACCAGTCCAAGGTGCCCCACGCCGGCGGCCGCGAGGTACAACGCAGCAGGTGAGCCAAGCCCGCCTGCGCCGACGATGAGGACGCGTGCGGCCTTCAAACGCAGCTGTCCCGCTTCCCCAATGCCCGGGAGGATCAGGTGGCGGTGGTAGCGCTGCAGCTCGTCTGGCGCGAGCGCAGCAGCGGAGGATACGTCGTGCGACATCCGGTCTCGTCGGCGGGGGATGAGAATATTAGTCCCCGGTTGGTCGCTCCGTTCGCGCTGGCGCCTACTGGATCGCTGCCCGAACCGAAGCGCCGTCCGCCATGGCGTGCACGAGGACGGCCGTTTCGCCGCCGCCCAATCGCTCGAACAGACGCGGTGACGCTTCCACCAGCAGCGTGCTGCCGGCCCGCTCGACGAGGCCTTCACCGGCCAGGCGGCCCAACACCAGCGACACGGACTCGCGCGAAGCTCCGACCAGCTCGCACAGAAGCTTGTAGCGCGGCGTGCAGAGCTCGATGCGGCCATCCTGATGACGGAACCCGTCGTGCGCCGCCATTCGCTTCAGCGCAGCAACGAGTCGTTGTTCGACGGGCAGGGTGGTGATATCGCGTAGCTTCTCGAGGAGGGCGGTGCGCTCGGACACGATCTGCCCGATGAGCGCGAGCGCATGCGACGGCTGTTCGCGGATGAACGCGCGCAATTTCGCGGAACTCAGGAACAGCGTCTCCGACGCGTCGTCCGCCTTGGCGTCGGTAGCATACACGCCGTTCGACGAGAAGCCTTCGGCGCCGAATGTTTCTCCGGCGGTAGCGATCCACGGAACGAATCCACGCCCTGCACGAATGCGGCTTCGCAAGATCACTCGACCCCGGAGCACCACGAACACGCCGTCCGCCGGTGCGCCTCGCTCATAGATCTGGAACCCCGACGGCCACGATGCACGAGCCGCATAGTCGGACAGTGCGACTCGCTCATCGTACGACAGCTGGTTCATCTCGGGGGCGAACCCCTCGGGCATGTGCGCCACCGCGTTACGCTCCTGAATGGCCTTGGCAAAGCGGCGACGCAATACACGGGCCGGACTGTGGTCGTGCCTGCCATGCTCACGGCGCGACAAGAGCACTCCGCGCAGAAGCCAGCGCGCGCGTCGCGGCCGCGAAATGCTCGGCGAGGTCGCCGAGCTCTGTGACGACGAGCATCTCGTCGTTTGCGCGGATCGCTTCGTTCACCGACGGAAACGACATGTTCGCGTATCCGTTGTTCTCGTCCGCGACGTAAATGAGGTTGCGGTACCACGGACGCGTGCGCAGGCCCTGCGGGCGAACGAGTGCGCGCTCGACCTGGAGGAGCGCGGCGTTCACCGCCCTGCGCTTGTCGCGCGAGAGGGCGCCGGAGCTCAGCGCCGCATCGCGTGCAGACGCAAACCCGACGGCCTCGCGTTCCATGCGCTGGATGGCATCGCGAAGTCCGGACGTCGAACCACGCCACTGCTTCGCCGCGATGCCCCGATCGATCGCGGGAACGTAGCGCTGCATGGTGCGCGCGAACTCGACGTAGTCATATGGCAGGACGTCGGCGTTCGCCATGCGAAGCACGAGCGCGGCACCGATGCTCGCCGCAGCCGCGTGATACACGAAGTTCGTATCGCCGAATCGCGACATCCAGGCGAAGTCGTCGTACTGCGAGTGATACACACCGCCCGGCCCTCCGAAGCCCCAATCCGCATGTGGAATCCCTAAATGGTTGTAGAAGCCGGCGAAATCGGAGCCGCCACCAGGATCTCCCATCGCCGGCTCCACCGAGTCGGCAACGGCGGCAGTGCGTCTCCACTCCGCATACACGCTGCCTCGTCCATTCGGATTCGGCACCGCACGCGCCACGTCGCGGAGCGTCGCACGCAGTGACGGCGAGCCGCCGCCTCCGAACTGTGCGCCACTCGCCGCGACATCCTGATTGAAGTACGCCACGGCGCCGCGCATCAGGCGGAGCGAGTCGTCCTCCACGTACTCGGACGAGCCGATCAACCCCCATTCTTCTGCATCCCACGTGGCGAAAACGATCGTCCGCTTCGGGCGGTGGCCGGCCTTGATTGCCTCCGAAACGGCGCGCGCTGCCTCCAGCACGCTGACCGTGCCGCTCACGTTGTCTGCCGCACCGGGCCCCCACCCATCGCGATGCGCGCCCACGAGCACCATCTCGTCCGGAAACTCGCTGCCGCGCACCACGCCGTAGGTGTTGAAGATCGGCTTGGTGCCCCGCGTCCTCCGGTCGTCGGTCACACGCACTCGCGCAACCACGGGCCCCGGTCCGGCGTGATACCGAAACGCGAGACCACCCTGCCATGTCTGCGGAATGCTACTGCCCCTGAGCCCCTCGAGCAGCTCGCTCGCGTTGCCGTACGAGAGCGGCACGACGGGGATGCGCGGGATGGGCATCTGTGCTTCAGGGATTCGTGGCGCGCCCGGTGTGCTTGCATATCCGGGTGTCGCCGGATCCCCTGCTCCGTTCATTACGCTGCCACGTTGCACGCCCTCGCGATTGCGCATCGGCCCTGTCGGATACACGTCGCCGCGCACGTATCCGTCGTCCTGCGGATCGCTGTAGATCAGCAGCGCGGTCGCGCCGTGCTTCTCCGCCTCGCGAGCCTTGATCCCGCGGAACGATCGCCCGAACCGCGCGATCGCGATCTTGCCACGGACGGACACCCCCATGGAGTCGAGTTGCGCGTAGTCCTCGATCAGCCCGTAGTTCACGTACACGACCTCGCCCCGTACGTCGCCGACACCGCTGTATCCGTTCACGGTGGGATACTGCGCCAGGCGCGACGACGGATCGCCCGCGACGGGCGGTTCCGCGAGCGAGAGCGCTCGCGGTCGAGGCGACACGCGCCACACGCCCACGGACGTGGGATGCGGGAGGAAGACGTCGTACTGTCGCACTTCCGTGTCGAGCCCCATCGCCTTCATCTGCGCGATCACGTAGTCACGCGTGCGCGACTGCGCCGGCGTTCCCGCGACGTGCGACTCGGCCGAGAGTGCACGGGCATGCGTTCGCGCCGTCGCGGCGCTCGGCCGCGCGATCGCCTGACGCTCGAGCGCGTGCTGCGCGGCGGCATTCGCCGTTGAATAGCCGGGGAGGACCGCGGACTGCTGAGCCGTTACCGGCAGCCCGGCAGCGAGTGAGAGGCAGGCTGCGACGGTCGTCAGGCGATGTGAGCAGGACATGCAGGGCGGGTATGAGGGGTTAATCGTACTCGTTCATGGCGGCGGCAATTGCGCGCCGTAGCCGTCGCTCGCGGCCGGGACCCTCCGGCACGCTGGCGGCGAGCGTTCCGAACAGCCGAAGCATTTCCGTTTCGACGAATGCGCCGCGCTCGCGCACGCCGAGGGAATCGAGCGCATGTTCGGCGAGCGCGCGGAGCTCGTTGCGCGTGTCGTCGCTGAGCGAGGCGAGTGTTGGTGGCGATGCGGGGGGCGGGAGCGGCGCCTGCTCGCGGCGCCGCTTCCCCGCATCGAGCATCGCGGACATCGGCGCGAGGGCAACGACGAACGAACCCGGTGTGTGCTCCGTGAAGCTCGCTACCACACCCTTGCGGCGCAGCTCGTGAAATACGCGGATGCTGGTCTCCCGAACAACGGCGACGCCACCCTCGCTGTTGTTGCCGCGCCCGCTGATGACGAGCACTTCGCCAGATGACGCGACCTGGTGCTGCCGCAGCCAGCCATCGAGTCGCCGCGCCGCCTCGTCGCCAGTCGGAAGCGAGACACGAAGGTTGAGGGTCTTCGCCGCCCCGAAGCGCACTTCGTCGAATGCCTGATGCAGGCTGGACATTCCGCGGAGCCGTCGCTCGGCCATGCTCCTACGGACGCCCCGCGCCGACGAGCGGCCGCGTCAGGACGCGTCCGTCGAGCGCCTCAGTGGGAGGTACGCCGAGGACGCGCGCGAGCGTGGGTGCCATGTCGGCGACCTGTGCACGTTCAGTATATCGGCCCGCCTTGAACCACGGTCCGTAGAACAATACGGGCACGTGTGCATCGTCGTCGTAGGGTGCTCCATGCATCGCGATGTCGGCGTCGGCAGGATAGGCGCCCTCGCGCGGCACGAAAACCCACTCGATGGGCACATCCGGTGGAAGCATGTGAATCCATCGGCGCGCCACCGCATCGCTGAGGGTGTCCTTGCTTGCAAGATCGGCGACGCGTTCGACGCGCGCGATTCCCGGTATTGCACGGAGCGCAGCGAGGAACGTACGCAGCATATCGTCGGGATTCGCGCGCGTGCCCGTGAAGGCGTCCCGTTGAACGTAGACCGCTGCGCCGTCGAGCCGGATCGCTGTCGTATCGATCCCCGCCGTGCGCAGGGCAGCTCGCAGCGCTTGCACGGCTGGACGAACGTCGTACCGCGGTTGAACCGGACGTCCTGCGCGTGCGGCAACGAGCTCCGGGTACGACGTCACGCCGTGATCGGACGTGAGTGCGAAGACGATCCTGCTCGAGTCCCGTAGCCTGTAGAGCGAATCGATGAAGACGCCCAGTGACCGGTCGAGGCGCAGAAAATTGTCGTGCTGCTCGCGAGAGTCTGGGCCATACGCGTGCCCAATGTAGTCACTCGCCGAGAGGCTGATCGCGAGGATGTCGGGCGCCGGACCGGCACCAAGAGAGAGTGCCGTCACGCCCTCGAGGGCGGCTTGGAACGTGTGCTCGTCCATCCACGGCGTGTACGGAAGGTCTCCCGCGGCGCGAGCACTGTCCGCCTGGGCAACATGCGGAAAGGTGAAACCCGCTCCCCGCCGTTCGAACGGAACGCTGTCGGGTTCGGCGTATGCGCTTGCAGGGAGTAGGAGGTCCCACACTTGGCCGGCTGTTCGCCGCGGAACGTTGCGCGCGTTCACGCGGCGGATCCACGTGGGTAGGGTGTCGGCGTAGTAGCGGCTCGTCGTGAACTCGCCATTCGTGCCCGCGAACCAGAACACGCTCTGCTTCGCCCGTCCCATCGGAAAGATTGCCCCGCGATCCTTGCGTGAGATCGAGAGTCCTTGGGACCGTGCGTCGCGCGCGCGCAACCAGTCCATGAGCACCGAGCCTCGGAACCGGTACGGCGAGGCGGGCGCGTCGCGAGAGCTGAGCAACGGCGACTGCGGATCCAGCACACCGGTGGTGTTGCTGACGATGCCGGTGCCGCGCGGCAAGCGCCCCGCCATGGTCACCGAGTGGCCGGGTGCCGTCTCGGTGATCGCGTGATCGTGGAAGGCGTTCGAGAAGAAGGCTCCGCCGTTACGGAAGCGCGCCAATCCCCCCGTGTACTGCGCGCTCCAGCGGTCGAGGAAGTCGGACCGCATCTGGTCCACCGTCAGAAAGACGACCAGCGTTGGACGCGATGTCGCTGCTCCGCTGGCCTGTGCGACCAGCGGAGCCATCGGCATGATGCTGCAGCACAGGGCGGCGGCGAGCGAAGCACGGTGTCGCATTGGCGGCGATATGGGATGAAACCGAAAGCTACCTCGCGCTCACGCCGCCCGGCTGATCTCCACGGCCAGCAAGCTCTTCGCGAAGCAGGTCTCGTTGCACGCGAAGCGACGCGCACAACCGAGGCAGTCGCGGCGAATCTTCTCGGGATAGCGCGCGCGATCGACACGCACGTAGCCCACGGCCTTGAAGAATTCCGGCTGCAGGGTGAGCGCGAACACATCGTGAATGCCGCGCTTCCGCGCGAGCGCCTCCACTTCCGCAACGATCGCACGCCCCAGGCCGCGCCCATGTGCCGATTTCGCCACGGCGATCGCTGCGACCTCCGCCACGCTCGGTGAGTATTCCTTGAGCGCGCCACAGGCGAGCAGGGCGCCCGAGGCGTCCTGCACCACGACGTAGTCGTCGATTGCGAGCGAGATGATCTCTGGCGAGCGCCGCAGCATCTGGCCCTCGTCGGCGAACGTGTTGTTCAGGCGTGAGATCGCCACGGCATCCTGCGGGCGCGCCCTGCGGACGACGTAGTCCGGCGCCATCAGAGAACTTCCTCGAGGATTTGTAGCCCGCGCGCGAGCTCCTCCTGCGTCGAGACGAGCGGCGGAAGGATGCGCACCGTGTACTCCCCAGCCGAACAGACCAGCAGTCCGCGGCCGAGCGCTTCGCTCACCACGTGTGCCGACGTCCCCATCACGTCGATGCCCCACATCAGCCCGGCGCCGCGCACCTGGCGGATGCGCCCCGTGCGACGCGAGATCTCGTGCAGCTGCCGTCCGAACCACGCGCCCGTCTCGCGCACGTGCTGCAGCAGCGCGGGATCGGACAGCCGCTCGAGCACGTGCAGGGCTATGCTCGCGACGAATGGACCGCCGCCGAAGGTAGTGCCGTGGTCTCCGTACTTGATGGTGGACGCGATATCGTCCGTCATCAGGATGGCTCCCATGGGCAGCCCGCCGGCGATCGGCTTGGCGAGCGTCACCATGTCGGGAATGATGCCGGCTTGCTCGTAGGCGAACAGGGTGCCCGTCCGGCCCAGGCCGCACTGAATCTCGTCGAGGGTGAGGGCGATGTTGCGCGATGCGGTGAGCGCGCGCAGCTCGCGAAGGAAGCCGGGATCGAGTACGCGCACGCCACCTTCGCCCTGCACCGGCTCGACGATGAGTGCGGCCACCGTGTCCTCGCTCAGCGCGGCGTCGAGCTCTGCGAGATCGCGCTCAAAGATCGAAACGCCAGGCGTGAGCGGACGAAACGGCAGGCGGTAGGATGGCCGATCCGTCGCGGCGAGCGTGGCGAACAGGCGTCCGTGAAACGCGCCGCGCAGCGCGAGGATCTCGTGCTTGGCGTCGCCGTGCGTGCGCGCCCAGCGGCGCGCGAACTTGAACGCGCCCTCGTTGGCCTCTGCGCCCGAGTTGCAGAAGAACACCTTGTCGGCGAACGACTTCGCGACGAGTGCCGCGGCGAGCTGCTCGCCCGGTGCGGTGTTGTACAGGTTCGACGTGTGGATGAGGCCATCCACCGCCGCGTGCATGGCGCTCTTGAGGCCGGGATCGTCATAACCAAGTGCGTTGACCGCAATGCCGGCCACGAAGTCGAGATACGCCTTGCCCTGCGCGTCGTACAGGTGCACGCCACTGCCGCGTACGAACTCGACTGGGGCGCGCTTGTACGTTGCGAGAATCGCGCTTTCCGCAGCGGTGGGACGTCCCGTGTTGTCGGAGTTCGGCTCGAGAGCACTGATGCCCGTCGTCGGCGTCATGGTTGGTGCGGTCATGCGAAGACACTCCCTTCTCGAGTCAACACGGTGCCACGATCGAGCTGTTCGATCGCTGCGATGTCAGATATCCGAACCCTTCCAACTCCTCCGTCGAGCGCGGCGAGTGCGGCCTGGAGCTTGGCGCCCATCCCGCCGGAGGCGATGCCGTCATCGATGAGACGCTGCACGGAATCGGTGCTCAGGTTCGCGAGCGGCAGTCCATCCACGAGCACGCCTTCCACATCCGCCACGATGAGGAGCTCCTCCGCTCCCAGCGCCACGGCGATTGCGCTCGCGGCGTCGTCCCCGTTGACGTTGAGCGTGAGCCCTTCCTTCGCATCCGTGCAGCGGCTGACGGGAGACAGCACTGGCAGGTAGCCGCCCGCCATCAGGTGGTCCAGCAAGGCGACGTTCACGTTCGCCGGAACGCCCACGAAGCCGAATTGTTCGGCGTCGAGCGGGCGGGCGGTGAGCAACGCCGCATCCTCCCCCGACAATCCCACCGCTGCCACACCTTCGGAAACGAGCCCCGACACGAGGCGCTTGTTGGCGGACCCCGACAGCGCCATGCGAATGATCTCGAGGTCCAGGCTGCTCGTGACCCGCCGCCCGCCCTTGAACTTTGCGATGGCGCCATACAGCCGCTGGAGGTTCGACACCTCGTCGCCGCCACCGTGCACGACGACGAGCGAGCCCGGCGCGTCGCGATGCGCGGCGGCGAGGGCGCCGGCCATCCGCGGATCGAGCTGCGGACGCCCGCCGATCTTGATGACGCGACTCACTGCGGCAGTCCCGCGCGCTCGTCGAGGCCGCTCATGAGGTTGGCGTTCTGCAGTGCCTGACCGGCAGCACCCTTCATGAGGTTGTCGATTGCCGACGTAACGAGCAGCATCGGCTGGCGCGTGCCCGCAATCATCGTGGCCG
This sequence comes from Gemmatimonadaceae bacterium, assembly GCA_046596395.1. Classification (GTDB taxonomy): domain Bacteria; phylum Gemmatimonadota; class Gemmatimonadetes; order Gemmatimonadales; family Gemmatimonadaceae; genus AG11. The sequence goes on along the minus strand of JBKJMP010000284.1, from coordinate 1,838 downwards.
ACAGGCGGACGACGTTGCGACGCAGCACGTCGCGCAGCGCGGGCTGCTCGTTCACGACCTCGATGAACGGCTCGCGCGCGTACGCAGTGCGGAATGGCGCGTTCGCATCCGCCAGTGCCTCGATGAGCGGCACGGTGAGCGTGGAGAGAATCCCGCGCGGTACCGGCAGCAGGTGCGGCGTGAATACGAGGTCGGCGTCGTCCATGCCGAGCGTCGCAAGCGTGGCCGACATCTCCTTGAGGTGGCGGTGCGTATTGCCCACGCCGTACGCCCGGTAGTTGTCCGCGATTTCGGCGAACAGCAGTTCGCGCTTCGGCGAGTTCCCCGCCCCGCTGACGCCGCTCGCGGCGTTGGCGATGATGGTGGCGTGCGGTGCAATGAGCCCCGCGACGACGAGCGGAGCGAGTGCAAGCAGAATCGAGGTCGGGTAGCAGCCGGGATTCGCGACGATCTCCGCCGCCCGGATCGCGCGACGCGTGTCTGGACCCAGCTCGGGCATACCATAGACCGCGCGTCCGTCGTGGCCGTTGCCGGGACGGAGGTCATTGGACAGGTCGATCACGCGGGCGCCGAAGGCCCGCGAGCGCTCGACCCACGGGAGCGACGCGCCGTGCGGGAGGGGGCAGAAAACGATAGCCGCCTGGTCGAGCGGCGCGTCGTCCGTGCCGATGAACGTCACCTCGTCGCGACCGAGGCGCAGCGTGTCGCCGCGCTGCTCGTTCGCGGTGGCGAACGCGAGCGCGAAGCGGGGGTGCTGCGCAATGAGCGCGCACAACTCCCGGCCTGTGTACCCACTGGCGCCGAGGACTCCGACAGGGATTCTGGTGTTCACGCTATAATGCATAATCATGCAAAGGCATCCGGTCAATCCCCGCTTCCGGCTGGTGGCCTCGCGTGGTACACTGGCGGGAGCCAGGGGGAGTGATGACAAACAAGGAAGCACGCCAAACTGCGGTACTGGATCTCGTGTCCTCGCACATCGTGGGGAGCCAGGAGGAACTGCGCCGACTGCTCGGGGAGCGGGGAGTTCACGTCACCCAAGCCACCCTTTCGAGAGACATTCGCGACCTTGGCCTCGCGCGCATGTCGGCCGAGCATGGGGTGCGGTACGTGCTCCCGGAGTCGTTCGGGGATGGTGAGGATAAGCCCTTGCTGGGCAGTCTGTTACCTCAGCTCTTCTCGCGCATTAGCGGCGTGGGTGAGCTCGTCGTGCTTCATACGGTTCGAAGCGGCGCCCAACCGATCGCCGAGGCGATCGACCAGGAGGAGTTCGAGGAGGTCCTTGGCACCATCGCCGGCGACGATACCATTCTCATCGTCACCCGCTCGGCTGCCGCACGGGAATCGCTCACTCGGCGGCTGCTCCAGCTTGCCGGGGAGGAGTGAGGTGCGACCCGCCGCCGCTCAGTGCAGGAAGGGTTGACTATTCTGCATTTTCTGTGTAAATATGCATACAGTATGCATAATCTTTACACGGGAGCATAAATGCCGGGAACCATTGTCCTTGCCTATTCGGGCGGTCTCGACACCTCGATCATCGTTCCGTGGCTTCGCGAGCACTATGATGCGCGCGTTATTTGTGTAGCGGCAGACATCGGGCAGGGCGACGATGAGCTTCGCGGTGTACGCGAGAAGGCGCTGGCCTCAGGCGCCGAGGAGTGCTATGTCGAGGATCTGCGCGAGGAGTTCGTTCGCGACTTCATCTTCCCGACGCTCCGCGCGGGTGCCGTCTATAACAGGAAGTACCTGCTCGGCACCGCCATGGCGCGGCCGCTCATTGCCAAGCGCCAGGTGGAGGTCGCGCGTCGCGTCGGTGCGACGGCGCTCGCCCACGGCTG